>CAIVPV010000186.1 GCA_903907915.1 uncultured Cytophagaceae bacterium | reverse complement strand
GGTGTAGGACGCAGGCTTTCAAAAAGAAAAACTTTAATGCCATTGGCCGCAAATACATTAGCAGTAATTTCAGCAAAATCGCGACTATTGTTTCTGCAATCATGCGCAACGGCGATGAAAATATAAATCCAATAATTCTTGTAAGCCCCTGTTAAATTTAATGCCACATTTCCTAAAATGAGTGCCAAAGGAATGAAAGCAAATTTCCATTGGTTCGAGAAAAGTTGACGCATGCACAAACCGACAAACTTATTTTTCTCTAAAGCGAATTTCTTCGTTTTAATGGCTAATGGATTAGAAGGTGCTTGCATTTGGCGCTGTTGAGCCCCGTACATTTTAGACATAATTGAATGATTTTAAACGCTAATTAAGGCGTAAAGGTACGAAAATTGGATAATTTTGGTAATTTTAAATCACACAATTTGATTTAAAGCATTTGCTATGTCTGCCAAACAAGTCCTTGACGGTCCTGCCCTCCTCCAAAAGATCCGTAGAATCGCGTTTCAAATCTATGAGAACAACTTTGAAGAGTCTGAAATAGTGATTGCCGGAATCGTAGGTGAAGGCTTTGCTTTCGCCGAAATGCTATGTGATGAAATGAAGGCCATCTCTAAAATCAAGGCCATTCCTGTCAAGATTGATTTAAATAAGGAGCACCCTTATGAACGCCCCGTGAAATTCGAGGGAGGAACGGATGCCCTTGAAAATAAAGTCATCATTGTGGTGGATGACGTTTTGAACACAGGACGTACCTTCTCTTACAGTTTAGCCCCTTTCTTAAGTATACATGTGAAACGTATACAGGTGGCGGTGATTGTGGATCGCAATTACAAAAGGTTCCCTATTTCTGCGGATTATAAAGGATATGAGCTTTCCACGACACTCTCCGAGCATGTGCAAGTGATCTTAAGCGATCCAGCAAAAAGAGGGGTATATTTAGCTTAGTTTTTTTGCCAAATCTCCCAAGCCTTGTCGGCTTGTCCATGCAACATCTCCAGACCGGAATAGATTCCGCCCACTTTATTTTCTAGTCCTGCGCTTAAAAAAGCCGTTTCTAAAGGATTGTAGACGATGTCGTATAAATAATGTTGCTTATTCAGTAATTCGTAAGGAATCGGCGGTTTGTCATCTACTTTGGGGAACATACCTAATGGAGTTGTATTCACGATTAAGCCGATTTCTTCCATTAAATCAGGCATTTGTTCATAGGTGACTGTTTCTTCAGATGCCTGGCGCGACACTTTGATGACTTCGAAGCCTAAGTCTTGCAAAGCCACAATGATTGCTTTAGCAGCTCCGCCCTGACCTAACACGCAGGCCTTTAAGGATTCGAAATTTTTGAATTTGTCCCAAAACTCCACCGTCGTCCTAAATCCCCAATAATCCGTATTATAACCTCTCGTATATCCGTCTTCCGCAATTTTGATGGTATTCACGGCGCCTATTTGGGCAGCTGCAAGATCGATTTCATCTAAAAAGGGCATCACTGCCTGTTTATACGGAATCGTTACGTTCAAGCCGCGTAAATTCGAATTAGAAGCAATTATAGCTTTGAATTCTTCAATCGTGGGAATGGGGAATTGTTCGTAGGCATGCGTTTTAGATAGCCCCAAATTTTCAAATTTCTCCGTGAAATATTGCTTAGAAAAGGAATGTCCTAAAGGAAATCCGATTAACCCATACAGCTGAGTGGTTGCCATCTTATTTACGTTTAGTCAGTAAGCCCCAAAGAATAGGCAATACCGATACCCCTACTATTCCGAGGACTACTTTTTCAAAGTTCGCCTTCACAAATTCATTGTCCCCTAAGAAATAACCAGCAGCAGAAATACTGCTCACCCAAAGTGTCGCTCCTAAAAAACCATACAGCAAATAAACCGGATAAGACATGCGTCCAGCTCCTGCTACGAAAGGGGCTACTGTGCGTACGATGGGAATGAAACGTGCCAAAATAACGGTTTTGGGACCATATTTGGCATAAAATGCTTCTGTCTCCTCAATGTGCTCTCGCTTCAAAAATACTACTTTTTCTCTTTCTCGAATGATCCCACTGAAGTATTTACCCATAAAATAGTTTACCTGATCGCCTAATAAGGCAGCTCCAATTAATAAAGGAATCACCGTTCCTAAAGATAATTCACCACTTGCCGCAGCCAATAATCCGACTGAAAAAAGGAGAGAATCGCCCGGCAAGAAAGGCATGACAACGAGTCCTGTTTCCACAAAAACAATTAAAAACAGAAGACCGTAAGTCAATGCGCCGTGAGCTGCAATAAATTCCGATAAAAATGTCAATGGATCTTTTAATAGATCTAATAAGAGCTGCAGCATTCGAACTTATTTCGTTAAGAAGTGGTCAAACGTATCGCCACGCAATCCTAAACGAATCGTTTCTAATGAAATTACCTCATGCGGAGCTATGTTCCCCATGTTTACGTTCGCTCCTACCAGTTTCACAAACCAAACTTGTTGTGATTTTTGGGGTGCTTCCCAGATGATTTTTTCCTCTGGAATCTCCGTTAAAATTTCTTCTACTAATCCTTGACGAACTTCTCCAGATGAACGGAAGAGACCTACATTTCCTCCTTCACGTGCCTCTCCGATTACTTTCCAAGCACCCGCCTCTAATTCCATTCGCATCAATTTGATCCACTTGTACGGAGGAATAATTTTTGCTTCATCTTTAGACCCTACTTCCGAAAGAACGGTCACCTGAGTCGCTAAAGTGCGTATTAATTCACATTTTACATCGGACTCCATTTCGATGGAACCATCTGAAACCTCTGCATATTCCATGCCGTACTCGTCTAAAACACGGCGGTAATCATCTAATTGGCCACGGATGTAAAATGCTTCGAAAAGAGTCCCTCCAAAATATACCGGTATTCCAGCCGACTTATATAGCGCTAATTTTTCTTTCAAATTAGGAGTGACATACGAAGTCGCCCAACCTAATTTAACAATATCTGTATGCGTTGCACTCGTCTCTAAAAAATCTTCGACTTGACGCAGACTAAGTCCTTTGTCCATGACCATGGTTAAACCTTTTTGACGTGGTTTAGTTATACGTTCAGGAATTTGATTTAAGTGATAGTTCATATAGTTTATTAATGGATTGGTACTAATTTGTGCCAAATATCCACAAAAATAAGCATTCCATTTGATTGCCACAAACCTGATTATTTTAGATTCGTTCGTATATTTGTTTCATTATAATTTCAAAACCATGAAAAAAGGAATTTTCTCATTCATTACGTTATTATTTATTTCTCTTTCTAGCCTTGCAAATACAGGTGCTGATGCCATCGTTGGAGAATGGCTCTCTCAAGAAAAGGATGGAAAAATCATTATTTTCAAACAGGGAGACCAGTACTTTGGTAAAATATCTTGGGGCAAAACGCCAGGAAGAAAAGATGGAAAAAATCCAGACGAGAAATTACGTGGCCGAGAGCTTTTAGGCGCTGTCATTTTGAAAAATTTTCAATTCACGGGATCTGCTTGGGAGAATGGAACCATTTATGACCCTAATTCTGGAAAGACCTACGATTGCATTCTTAAAGTTAAAGACGGGAACAAAACATTGGATATTCGCGGTTTTGTGGGTATCTCGATGTTTGGTAGAACATCTACCTGGACTCGCTCTTAAATAGTGTATAACTCCTATAATGGAAGCCAACGAACAAGTATTAGCTTACCTTAACCAAAATCTAAACAAAAAAATTGCAGACGGAAATCCCGCTCCGATTGGAAAATGGTTAGATGGAACTTTGGTGAAAGCGGAAGCGGGAAAATTAACGGCTGAGTTCGTGGTGCGTCCTGATTTTCTAAACCATGCCGGCGTCATTCACGGAGGCGTCATCTCTGCTATGTTAGATGAGATGATGGGAATGACCCTAATTACCGCTAAAATTGATCACTTATACGTTACAATCAACTTATACATCGACTTCCTGTATGGTGCGAAGGCGAATGAAAAAATTACGGTAACTACAGAGATTCATCGGGTTGGCAAAAAAATTGCGAACATTGAGGCTAAATTGCACAATGCAGACGGCAAATTGCTAGCAAAAGGGGTGAGTAACCTAGCAGCAACTTCGATACCCTTTTCATTTTAAGATAGCCATTGGTAAACAGCGAAGGCTGACAAGTAGGCTAAAGCCGTCATGTAGCTAAACTGAATCAAAGGATATTTCCAAGACTTCGTTTCGCGGTAGGTTGTAGCTAAGGTACTCATACACTGCATCGCAAAGGCATAGAAAATTAACAGGGAGAACCCTAAGGCCGCATCATACATCGGTTTTCCCGTCGCTGGATTAATTTCAGCCCGCATGCGGTTTTTAATCGTTGCATTCTCATCATCCACTTCGCCACCCATACTATAAATGGTAGACATAGTCCCCACGAAAACTTCGCGGGCAGCGAAAGAGGTAATCAGTGCAATTCCAATTTTCCAGTCATAGCCTAGTGGACGAATCGCAGGTTCTACAAAATGACCAAAATGCCCTGCATAAGAATGCTCTAATTTATCTGCCGAGATCTTATTTTGTAAACCAACCCCTTGTAAGGTCGGATTCTCTAACCTGATCTGAGCCTCAGACTGCGCTATTTCATCCCCGGGACCATAACTTGCCAATACCCATAAAACGATGGATATCGCCACAATAATTTTACCTGCTTCAAATACAAAAGCATTGACGGAATTGAAAATTGTCATCGCGACATGCTTGAATCGAGGCCCTTTGTAAGTAGGCAATTCCATGATGAAATAACTCTTTTCTTTAGCCTGCAAAATAATTTTCATGACCCAAGCCGAAACCAGCGCCATAAAGAAGCCTAATAAATAAAGGCCGAAAAGAGCAACACCCTGCAAGTTAAATAACCCAAATAAGGTATTCTTTTCCGGAACAACTAAGGCAATTAAAACCGTATAGATAGGTAAACGAGCAGAACAAGACATTAAAGGCGTCACTAAAATCGTGATCAAGCGATCTTTCCAAGATCCGATCGAACGCGTACTCATAATCGCAGGTACCGCACAAGCCACACCGGAAATTAAAGGCACCACTGATTTTCCATTCAATCCAAAACGACGCATCAATTTGTCCATAATGAACATCACGCGCGACATATAACCGGTCTCCTCTAAAAGAGAAATAAATAAAAACAAGAAGGCGATCTGGGGAATAAAAATTAATACACCACCGATACCCGCGATTAAACCATCCGTTAATAAGGCGGTCAAAGCCGAATCTGGCAACACGCCTTTCAGCCAATCATTTAAAGCTGCTACTCCGCCATCAATTAAATCCATGGGATAAGTTGCCCACGTAAATACGGCCTGAAACATCACAAAAAGGATGGCTAAAAAGAACACATAGCCACCCACTGGATGCAAAAAGAATTTATCTAAACGATCCGT
Organism: uncultured Cytophagaceae bacterium; assembly: GCA_903907915.1. Taxonomy (GTDB): domain Bacteria; phylum Bacteroidota; class Bacteroidia; order Cytophagales; family Spirosomataceae; genus Aquirufa. Next base: position 2,923 of record CAIVPV010000186.1, on the reverse strand, counting down.
CCAGGTTCGCACCGGCACCGCATCCCACTGGCGATTCAAATTGATCACACAGCGATCCACTACTTCGGTAATTTGTTCGTAGCGTTTTACCGTTTCTTCTGATTGGTATTTTTTGGAAGAAAAATGGTGCTTACTTTTAATGGCATCGAACGTCTCGCGTTGCTTTTTATCGAACATCTTCATGTGATCATGCTCCATCAGCCACAAAAGCGAACGGTATATTTCCGCCTCCCCAAAATTCGCTTGCACCTCCTGAATGACCTCGTCCGAAACCGGCAAGGGCAAGGCATCATTAGAGGCAAAACGATTTTGAAGCGTCTTAATAACAGATAATTTGAGCCCATTAAGTCCAATGCCTTTTTTAGCATTCACCTCCGCCACTTCCACATTCAATTCACGGGCAAGTTTGATCGAATTAATAACATAACCTTCACTTTCGGCTACATCGATCATATTCAAGGCCAAAACCGTAGGAATCCCTAAATCCCTCACCTGCGAAAACAACAATAAATTGCGTTTTAAATTCGATGCATCCGCCACCACAATGGCCATATCTGGAAAATCTGGATGTTTCGGATCCCCTAGAATATTGATGACTAATTCCTCGTCGATCGACTTAGGATAAATACTATAGATTCCAGGCAAATCTAAAATCTCCACCGGACGCTTGGGTTCTAATTCCCAAATTCCCGTCAACTTCTCCATCGTCACACCCGGAAAATTACCCGTCTTCTGATTTAATCCCGTTAAGGAATTAAAAAGAGAGGATTTTCCTGCATTGGGGTTACCAATCAGCGCTATTTTAGGAGTTTTTGACAAAATTTATGTTCGTTTAATTAGCATGGTTTCTGCTTCCTCTCGCCGCATTGACAGAGTATATGAACCAGAAACGCGAATGGCGATAGGGTCGCCGAAAGGTGCCAAATGAGTCAATATGACTTCAGTTCCTGGCAAACATCCCATTTCCAATAGCTTTAAGGAAAGCAACTCGTCTGTGAAGCCCACTATCTCACCCTTTTCACCAATCTTCAAGTCGGCCAAATTTGCCATGCTCACTATTTAGAATAATTCAAAATTAGACACAAATGTACTAAGTATTTCTGAGCTAAAAAATGATACAAATAGTTTTTTCTGTCGTAAATTGCAGGTTCATGGCCTTAACTGAAATTTTCGTGTTAATTCGTAAAGAGATGCAATTAGAGTGGCGCAACAAGTATGCGATCCACGGGCTAGTGCTTTACTTAGCAGCTACGATTTTCATCTGTTATTTATCCTTTAAAGCCAAGCAACAGTCCATCCACCCGATTATGTGGAATACCTTGTTTTGGATCATCTTATTATTCTCCGCCGTCAATGCGGTAGGTAAAAGTTTTACCCAAGAATCGGCGAATCGAAACATCTTTTATTATACGTTTGCAAAGCCCGAATCGGTCATTTTTAGCAAAATCATCTACAATACTTTGGTGATGTTAGGGGTGTCATTTATCGGTATTTTCTTTTATTCTTGGGTGATGGGAAATCCGGTAGGTAATATGCCGCTGTACCTGATTTCACTTGTTTTGGGCGCCATTGGGTTTGCTTCGACACTTTCATTGGTGGCGGGAATCGCGGCGCAAGGAGAAAATTCAGCCACTTTAATGGCGGTGATGAGTTTTCCTTTAATCATTCCATTGCTGTTATTATTATTAAAATTATCTAAAAGTGCTATGGACGGAATTTCGCTCTCAGAAAACTGGGATGAGATCGCCATTTTAGGTGCGCTTGATATTATCGTTATTGTATTTTCTGGGATACTTTTCCCCTATATATGGAAACATTAAAACGTCAGTATTGGAAGATTTTGTCGATCATTTTATTGATCTACACGGTCTATGCTGGATTTAACGGTCAGGTTCCACGTCAACCCATCTTGAATGAGACGATTCGCAACCTTTATTTTCACGTGACGATGTGGTTCACGATGATTTTCCTATTAGGAACATCGGTCTACCATTCGATTCAATATTTACGAAAATCTGATTTAAAATCAGATTTGATTTCCAGCACCTATGTAGAAGTGGGGATGGTATTTGCGGTATTAGGATTGATTACGGGAAGTGTTTGGGCGAAATTTACCTGGGGCGATTGGTGGACCAATGACCCGAAACTAAATTCGGTCGCTATTGGTTTACTTATATACTTAGCCTATTCTTTGGTAAGATCATCCATGCCTGACGAGATGCAGAAAGCACGTATTTCTTCCGTTTATAACATTTTTGCCTTCGTCATCTTTATGGTTTTGATTTGGATCTTGCCACGAATGACGGATTCATTACATCCAGGAAATGGCGGAAATCCCGCTTTTTCCAAGATGGACTTAGATAACCGCATGCGACTGGTCTTCTATCCTGCTATTATTGGATGGACCTTACTAGGTTTTTGGATTGCCCAAATCCGCATTCGAATTAAGAATTTAGAACAACAAAACGAGTCATAATGAGAGCTTTAATTATTCTTTTTTTCAGCTTATTCAGCTTCGTAGCATCAGCTCAAGCTAGCGATATCGAGATGGCAGATCAATTCCGTGCAGATGGAAAAATCTACGTGGTGATTGCCGTGGTTAGCGTCGTGTTAATCGGGCTTTTTGCTTATTTATTTCGTTTAGAGAGAAAAGTAACTGATTTAGAAAAACGCAACAAATGAAAAAGACACACATCATTGGATTGATTTTAATTGCCGTTGCCATTGGAATCATACTGATTACGACGGGGGACGCGAGTACTTATGTAGGTTTTGACGAGGCGGAAAGCATTTCACAGCAGGATCCGAATCAAAAAGTACACGTGGTAGGAACGCTGAGAAAAGATGCAGCAGGTCAAATCATAGGATTAAATTACAATCCTGCCTTGGATGCGAATCACCTAGAATTTTTAGTTCAAGATAG
>CAIVPV010000185.1 GCA_903907915.1 uncultured Cytophagaceae bacterium | reverse complement strand
TTAATCTAAAGGGTGTTCAATAAAAAAAGAGGCAAAAATTAATTTTTGCCTCTTTTTTTATTGAACACCCTTTAGATTAAATCGGGTAAATAAATTTCGTATTGTTTTTTCGACAGTTTGGTCAGTTTCCATTGCCTCCGAAACTGCCTGAACTGCATGAATAACGGTGCTATGATCTCTACCGCCGAAATGATAGCCAATTGACTTAAGCGGCAGATTTGTAAGCTCTTTTAGCATATACATAGCGATTTGACGAGGAAATACGTTTTCTTTTTTACGACATTTACCACGTAAGGTATCAAGATCGACATCGAAATGATTTGTCACTACATCTAAGATGCTCTCTACACTTAATTCTTTCTCTTGCTCATTTACGATACTCTTCAAAGTTGACTTCGCTAATTCTAGATCAATTTCCTTTCGTGTAAGTGAAGCTTGCGCCATTAATGAAATAATGACTCCTTCTAATTCACGCACATTAGTTTGAATGGAGTGTGCTAAGTACTCTAAAACATCGAAATCAATTTGAATGCCATCTTCCTGTAATTTCTTTTGGATGATGGCTATTCTTGTCTCAAAATCCGGTTGTTGCAAATCAGCCGTCAAACCCCACTTGAATCTCGAAAGCAATCTATCTTCCATTCCAGCTAGGTCTCTAGGAGCACGGTCAGATGATAAAATGATTTGCTTGCCTGATTGGTGTAGGTGATTAAAGATATTAAAGAATGTCTCTTGTGTTTTCTCTTTTCCTGACAAGAATTGCACGTCATCTATTATCAATACATCCACTTGTAAGTAGAAGTTAGTAAATGCCTCTATCGAATTATTTCGAATAGCATTCACAAACTGATTAGTAAACTTCTCCGTCGAAACATAAAGTACAAATTTATCTGGATAGGAATCTTTAATTTGATTTCCAATCGCTTGTATTAAGTGCGTCTTTCCTAAGCCCACACCACCATAAATCATTAAGGGGTTGAAAGCTGTTAATCCAGGCTTATTGGCTACGGCCATTCCTGCAGCGCGGCCTAAACGATTACAGTCCCCTTCGATGAATTTGTCAAACGTATATTTTGGAATTAAATAAGAATCTAATTCTAAGGAATCTAAGTTTTTTAACTCGAAAGGGCTCTTAGCTGGGTTCGGAAAGTTACGAGCCTTATCCGTTTGATTTTGAGCTTGGTTAGTAGGAGGAAGATTAAAAGTGATAGGAGGATTCTTGCGATCACCCTTATCGATGACAATAGAATATTCTAACATTCCTTGACGACCAATAGTCAAATCAATTGCCTTCCTAAGTTCGGAAACGTGCTTCTCCTCCAGCCATTCGTAGAAGAATTGGGAGGGTACTTGAATCGTCAAGGTATTGTTTGAGAACTTAAGCGGAACGATGGGCGCAAACCAAGTCGAAAAACTTTGTTCTGATATATCATTTTTGATGATATTCAGGCATTGATTCCACAAGTCTCTAACTTCGAGTTGCATTAATATATTGGGTCGAACGGTTCTATGGGTGAATTTTTAGGGATTCACCTAGTTTAAATATTTTATAAGTTCTACTGGTTCTTAATAAGAAAAACGATTCCTTTTTTCTTAAGCGGGGAGACAAAAATAGTAAAATAAGATGTCGTTCCAAATTTGAAAACAAAAATAAATCCAGTTTTTTTACGAAAAAAAATGGTTAAAAATTTGCTTCTAAAAATTGTTCAAATTAAGTGTGCTTAATTCATTCTTTACCTTGAAAAAGTATAAGAAAATTATTTTACAACGAGTAAGGAAGAAGGTAAAATGGAGATTAAATTTTTTTCTTTTTCTATTCGTAAACTTTCTCCATCCAGGTGGTAAGGGATCCCTACAGGTGCATGGAAAGTGAGTGAAGTTACAGTTGAAACCTCACTTTGGCTATTCTGAGGTAGTTTCTTTAAAAATAGACTTATTCCAAGAATGATAATTTGATAAATATTGCTCGGTTTGATACGAATTACCTCTAATAATCCATCTTGAAGATTAGAATTAGGTGATATATAGGCATTGTTTCCAAACTGATTTGCATTCGCCACAGTCAAGGAAAATAGGGGACCATACTCTTTGACAAATATGGGCTCATATTGAAAAAGTAAAACTAGACTGGAATATAGGTAATTCAAAAAACCTCTTTTACCTCTCTCTGCAAAATGTGCTGCTACATAGGCATCAAATCCTATTCCTGCTGTACAAAAGAAGGGCCGATCATTCCATTGTCCCGCATCGATGGTAATCTCCTGGCCATTGATAGCTCTATGTAAGGCTTTTGGGAAGCCTAAGGGGATATTTAAATGCCTAGCTAGCCCATTTCCAGAGCCTAATGGAATGATACCTAAAGGAATGGAACTATACAATAGAGCCGCCGCAACTTCATTGATGGTGCCATCTCCTCCAATGGCTATGATTTTATGAGCACCTTCTGATACTGCTTGTTTAGCTAATGCTGATGCATGGTTTATTCGTTCCGTTAGCCAAACCTTTGAATCAGGTATTGCCTGTAGATTT
>CAIVPV010000184.1 GCA_903907915.1 uncultured Cytophagaceae bacterium | reverse complement strand
CGTCTACGTTCTCGGATTGGTGGAGCTATAAAATGGAGGTGACGGATGCGATTCCACAAAACGCGTATTTAATGCAAAAGACGGGCGTGAACGTGGCGATTAATTCGGATGATGCGGAAATGGCACGACGTTTGAATCAAGAAGCAGCGAAATCAGTGAAATACGCCGGTATGTCAGAGGAAGACGCTTTGAAAATGGTGACGTTGAATCCTGCCAAAATGTTACACGTCGCTGACCGCGTCGGTTCTATCAAGGAAGGTAAGGATGCCGATATCGTAGTTTGGTCAGATAATCCATTATCGATTTATGCCAAATCCGAGCAAACCATCGTAGATGGAGCTATCGTATTCGATCGTGCTGCTGACTTAATTCGTCAGGCAGAATTGAAAACGGAGAAACAACGCTTAGTGCAAAAGATGATTGGCGCGAAAAAAGGCGGCGCATCGACTCGCCCAGCGACTCCATCGTACAAGGCGGAGAACGAATGCGAGGATGATCACCACCACGGAAACAGTATTTGGGACCGTATTTCGAGCCGTTGGGATAACACTGAAAACTAGAATTTAAGATGAAAAAACAGATCATATATACTCTCTTCTTTGCGCTTAGCAGTATTTCTGCCTTCGCACAAGAAACCATGCACCCGTCCCCTGCCCAAAGCAAGACCATCGTCATTTCAGGCGGTACAATTCACGTGGGTAACGGAACGGTCATCGAAAACGGCACGCTCGTTCTCGAAAAAGGCAAAATCAAATCCGTTTCCGCTTCCCCTGTCACTATTTCAGGGGATGTGGAGCGTATTGATGCGACAGGCAAGCAAGTCTACCCCGGCTTAATCGCCTCTAATTCGAGCTTAGGTTTGGTGGAATTCTCTTCCACGAAATCAACCGTTGACATCGAGGAATTAGGCGAAATGAACCCGAACATCCGTTCGATCGTAGCCTATAATACCGATTCGAAAATTATCAATACGGTACGTTCGAACGGCGTTTTATTAGCCCAAATCACGCCACAAGGCGGGATGATCCCCGGTTCTTCTAGCATCGTACAACTCGATGCGTGGAACTGGCAAGATGCCGCTTACGCGATGGATAATGGTGTTCACTTTAAGATGCCGGCTTTAATTAACCGCCCGATGGCGTTTCAACGCAGGGGTGCGAACGCGGATCCCGTGGCAGCGGGATTGGCGCGCCTCGCAGAGGCGCGGTCCTTTTTTCAAGAAGCGAAGGCGTATTTGAACGAGAAGACGCATACGAGTACGAACTTGAAGTTCGAAGCAACAAAAGGATTATTCGACGGAAGCAAGCCCTTTTTCGTGCACTGTGATTTAGTGAAGGAGATGCTGGCGGCGATTAATTTTGCCAAAGAATTCAATTTCAAACTCGTTCTCGTAGGAGCCACAGACAGCTATATCATTGCGGATATTTTGAAGGAGAATAAGGTATCGGTGATTTTGGGAGAAATCCATAGCCTACCAGCTACAGAAGACGATGCCGTAGATCAACCCTATAAGACCCCAGGAATGCTTCAAAAAGCAGGCGTATTATTCTCGATGGGCTTCGAAGGCAGTGATGGGAACTGGCGTCAACGCGACCTGCCCTTCCATGCAGGAACGATGGCCGCTTACGGAATGACGAAGGAAGAAGCGCTTTCTGCGATCACGCTAAATGCTGCAAAAATCCTACACATCGCTGATCGCACCGGCAGTATCGAAGCTGGCAAAGATGCAAACGTAATCATCTCAACAGGTGATGTGTTAGATATGCGTTCGAGTGTTTTAACGCATGCCTTCATTCAGGGCCGCGCTTTGAATTTAGACAACAAACATTCGCAACTATTTGAACGCTATAAGTACAAATACAGCGTGAAATAAATTTCCTATAAGTTTAGTGATTAGAGTCCTCAAAAGCCGATTTTGTCTTTTGGGGACTTTTTATATACTCTCATTGCGCATCAATATCAGTGTTTTCATAATCTTCACTTATAAAGTGGAATAAGTTTTGTTTTTGGGTTTATTCTCTGAATATTATCAAAAATATAACTGTAACCACTAAATAATTATGAAAACCAAACTAGTCTTTTCGACCGTATTGATCAAGTCGCGCTTGACCTTACGGATGACACAATCACAAGTCGCCACCGCGGTCGGCGTATCCCAAAGCGCCTACAATTATTGGGAATCTGGCAAACATTATCCGAACGCCACGAAAATCTATTTACTCATCCAAGTCCTGAAGATTCCCATTGAGGATGTGTTCTCGGCCTAAAATTTTCTTACCTTTGGGGGGATGATTCGCCTCAGCATTTTACTCTTTTTGACATTCGTTGCGTGCACCAGCTCACCCGAGCCGGCCACTCATTTCTACGACTGGGAAAAAGAGCTGAACCGCCGATCATCTTCCCCCCTTTCGGTCAAAAAGACCGTCATCCTGGACGGCACCACTGAAGTAATTGATTCGGTTCAGGTTGATTTGGCCAAAGAGTGGGCCCTCTTCAACGAAGCCGATCTCAACAAACCCGCCTACGCCCTTAGTTATGAGGATCGCTCGACCCCTGGTCTCATCCGATATTCGTTAAAAAAAGGAGACGACCTTCCCGTGCGTTCTTTTATGGTGACTTTAGACTCATTAGGTCGCCCTGCTTCCGTTGAATTTGATATTTCTTCGGAGAATTTAATTTACGTAACATCCAAAAAACTATCCATGCACCTAGTCGCAGGTCGTGTGGTTTCCTATACCATTTCAGGTTCACAAGCTTTGCGTTGGTTTTCGTCGCCTACGAGGTATACGGTTAGTGGCGTGGTACTTCGTGCAGTCACTAGTCGCTAGTCACTAGTCGTCACTGCGTGACTTAGTCGCGACTTTGTCGCTTAGTCAGGTCGCTTCGCGAGGTCATTGCTGCGCAATTTAGTCGTGACTGCGTCACTTAGTCGCCTGCGGCTTAGTCAGGAAGGAGCCCCTAAGCGCTGGAAACGGCATAGTGTTGAAATACCTTCAAAGCACTAAATGGCATTCTGAGGAATTGACAACTTTTGTCAATAGGCGAAAACATCATTTAACGGAACGTCCATTTATCTACAGCTGGACGCCCTATTAATTGACACAAACTGTCAATACCTGAAAATCGAGTTTGCCCCCGAACGATTTATTTCACAACATGGCGTTTCTGAACAATCAGATCCCCTAATGGGTTCAACAAGTAGAACCAGCGAAAAAGCAAAGCGCAAAAACATCGAAATTATTCGTATTTTTAAGGCATGATTTTACGGACAGAGAATTTAGTCAAGAAATACGGCCAGCGATTAGTGAATGATCACATATCGTATCAGGTGGCGCAAGGGGAAATTGTGGGTTTATTGGGGCCAAATGGTGCCGGAAAAACCACTTCCTTCTATATCGCTACTGGATTAGTGAAGCCGAATGAAGGCAAGGTATACTTAGATGATTTGGACGTAACTGACTTGCCTATGTACAAAAGGGCAAGGTTAGGTATCGGGTATTTAGCACAGGAGGCGTCGGTTTTTAGGACTTTGAGTGTGGAAGATAATATTTTGGCGGTGTTAGAGATGACGAAATTGTCAAAAGAAGAGCAAAAAGAAAAACTAGAAAGTCTGCTGGAAGAATTCTCGCTGACACATGTGCGGAAGAGTTTGGGGCAGGTGCTTTCTGGGGGAGAACGGAGGAGAACGGAGATTGCGAGGGCGCTGGCGGTGGATCCCAAATTTATCTTGTTAGATGAGCCGTTTGCGGGGGTCGATCCGATCGCGGTGGAGGAGATTCAGGCGATT
>CAIVPV010000183.1 GCA_903907915.1 uncultured Cytophagaceae bacterium | reverse complement strand
GCAAGGTGATGAAATTTTGGTGTTGCCTGAACAGCTAGATTCAATCATCGCATCAATACTGGCACGTCCAGATGTGGATTTTTGGAACATGGTGACTACATTGAAGGAACCGGCAGAATTATCGAATCAGAGTGTCGTCAAATGTGTGCTCAATCAAGACTCTGATATTTTGTCTATCTTTCGAAAATCTCCTCTTATTGCTGAAGTTAATGATCAGATTAAACTTGTTCATAAAATATGTGGTTTGTTTGCGGTCTCTCGTGAGGCACTTTCTGTGATGGCTAAAATGGACCCCACCCCCCTTGAGATGAGCGAATCAATCGAACAATTAAAGTTTCTTGAGCTTGGATTTAAAATTAGATCAATCATGACGCCGCTCTCATATCCGTCTATCAATCTCCCCGAGGATGTTGAGATGGTTTCGGGGATATTGCTAACCGATAATAAGCAAGTAGAAGTTCTCAAGAAAATTCTATAAATGTTGGAGCCTCGCTTAATCGAGTACCACCTCTCCAAGGTTCAAAAGGAGATTGGCGAGACTTCAACTTTGGCCAACACTTATTTCAGGCTTGTTAAGCCAATCGAAGAGAACCTCAAGGTATACGCAAATCTTGAGAAACTAAATAAGGTTTCCTTCTTCACGGGCATTATTTTGGCACCTCTCAGAATCTCAATTGAAATCTTGAAGTCTCTGGGAATCGCTGCAATCAGATTTCGTGAGTCATCTGGCTTTGAAGTGCCAGAAGGCATTCAAATTCAACGCATATTCGTGAGCCACTTCACCCATGCTCAACTTCCTTCCGGCCCAGATGTATTTTTCGATCAACTACCTTCGAAAAATGATTTAATCTTTTATCACAACAACACTTTGCTAAGCCGAACCAAAATATTCCATGAATTAAGTCAGGGCAATTACAGGCCGAATTTCTTAATTACAACCAAATCACTTGGAATCCGACAGACACTTCAATTACAAGTTCGCAACCTTCATATTGCCTTGAATATGCTGAAAACTGCCCTGAAATCGCGACTCTTTACGCCGCTCGAGCAAAAGATTCTGATTGAGGCTTCTATTTCTCAAGTCTCGCGTAAAACACTCGCGAACCAGATAAACTTATTTCGGTTAGATGCATTGCTTGCCCAGAATAAACCAACATCCCTAGTGATTACCCTTGAGGGTCACGCTTTTGAGTCTTTGTATACAGAGTTGATACATACTAAATATCCAGAAGTGCAGCTTCTTGCGTATCAGCATGCCCCGATAGTCCCAGATCAATTTGGCCTTATGAGAAATCTACTCAAATTGAAAACCAATGACGTGGTTTTGTCTTCAGGTGAAATCACCAAGGATTTCTTTGCTTCACTTGGGCTTAGCGCAACCGTACGGTTACTTGGATCCCCCAAGTGGCAGCCTCTATCCCAAGATTCAAAGGAAAGTTATCCAACGACTGTATTGGGGGCGGCTGAAGGAACCTTGGAGTCCCTTCAAAAGTTCTCGCAACTTTTCCAAGATTTGGCCACTTCGGATTTGGACCTAAAGCTCATTCTGAGAGTGCATCCTGCATTGTCGGCGAAGGAGACTTCTGGAATCCTTTCTAAATTGAATTTTGGGGAGAGATTGGTGCTCTCGAATCAATCACTGGAGCGGGACCTTAAGGAATCACACTTCTGTATTTACCGAAGCAGTGCAGTTGGAATTGAGGGTCTGAGGCATGGCGTATTCCCTCTCTACTTCAATCCCAATGGAGACCAAGGATTAAACCCGCTGTATTTTGCTAAGCTCGAAGTGCCAGTTTTCCGTGACTTATCTGAGTTTAAAGATCTTTTCTCGAGCATTCGTGATCTTCACTCAAAAGTTGCATGGAACCAAAATGAGGTTCTTCTTAACATTGGTGCGACTTATTACAGCAAACTAAATCCGAGCGCACTAAATCGACTCTAAGAGTTTCCGTGGGTCTCTTTTATAGAAACTATCTTTCGCTACTCGATATGTTGCTGGAATACCGGCAG
>CAIVPV010000182.1 GCA_903907915.1 uncultured Cytophagaceae bacterium | reverse complement strand
TTTTGTGGGCAGGATGTGAGTCCGCTGGCGAGGTATTCTTTATAATTTAAAGCACAAAGAATAGAGCACAAAGAATAAAGATGGAATCACCTTCGGTGATGCATTCAGAAATATTTCTGTATTCTTTAGGCTCAATGCTTTAAACATTTCACAAAATAATCGCCACCGGCGATTCCTACTTTGTGCTTTATGCTTTGTGCTCTATGCTTTAAGTTCTTTTAACGCATTCCAAAATTCCATCTTCAATTTCTTCTCCGCATCCGTCAACGACGAAATGTAGCGGGGGAAGAAATAAACTAATTTGGATTCGATTTTGTCGATCTCGGTGGTAGGTAATTCTGCTTGCCAAATAGCGGGCTGCTGGCCAATAAAGATATATCGGAAAGCGCTGGTCTCTTTCAGGAATTCCGTAAAACTAGGCTCGTCTTCCGATGGGGTATAAATGGACCAATCCGCGGGTCCTAAAACCAAAGGAGGTGCTGAAAAAATGAGCTTTAGGCGGGATAGTTCGGCTTCGGCGATTTGGCCTACAACTACCCATGGGGTAGCTATCTTAGGTTTCACCTCAGCGATTGTGTCAGCTGCGACTTCAATAGTAGGGGATTCCGCTAGCTGCGCCTCTGTCTTATCCTGCGGGACCCAGTAGATCTCGTCGAATTTGTACAAATCAGCTAATGAAACCCCTTCCATTTGTATTAGGCTAATGAACCTCTTAACACACAAGCCTCGCGGTCTGGACCGGTAGATATGAAGTTAATAGGTAGGTTCAAGTGTTTTTCTAAGAATTTAATGTAATCCGCTAATTCAACAGGCAACTCGTTAAAGTCACGCATGCCTTCTAAACTGCAAGCCCAACCCTTCAAGGTTTCGTACACCGGCTTCACTTTGATATCGGTGATTTCAAAAGGGATTTGATCTGTTATAGAACCGTCTGGCATTTCGTATGCTGTACAAACTTGAATCTCATCAAAGATATTCAAAACGTCGGCCTTCATCATAATCAACTGCGTCACGCCGTTAATCATCATTGCATATTTCAAGGCTGGCAAATCTATCCAACCACAGCGACGAGGACGACCAGTTGTAGAGCCGAATTCACGTCCTTCAACACGCATACGCTCACCTACTTCATCATCTAATTCTGTCGGGAAAGGACCAGAACCTACACGCGTGGCATAGGCTTTAAAAATACCGAATACCTCTCCAATATTTTTAGGAGCTACACCTAAACCGGTACAAGCACCTGCGGTAATCGTATTAGAAGAAGTAACGAATGGATAGGAGCCAAAGTCCACGTCCAATAAAGAACCTTGTGCCCCTTCAGCTAGGATCGTTTTCCCTGCATTGATGGCGTGGTTAACGGAATATTCAGAATCCACTAATCGGAATTCCTTCATGAAAGCAACCGCTTCGAAGAATTCCTTTTCGGCTGCTGCTAAATCATATTCAAATTTATATACGTCCAAAATCGCTTTATGGCGATCAACTAATGCCTTGTATTTGGTAGGAAAATCTGGCGAAATCATATCACCCACACGTAATCCTTGGCGAGAGATTTTGTCCGTATACGTGGGTCCAATTCCCTTTAAAGTGGAACCGATTTTTGCATCGCCTTTTGCTTTTTCATAAGCCGCATCTAATAAACGGTGCGTAGGTAAGATAATCGACGCTTTCTTCGAAATCTCTAAGTTCTTGCGCAAGTCTAAATTGAAATGAGCTAAGCCATCGATTTCTTTTTTGAAGATGATGGGATCTAAAACCACCCCGTTTCCGATGATGTTTTGAACTTCTTGGCGGAAAATCCCGGAGGGGATTTGATGCAAAACGTGCTTAAAACCGTCGAATTCTAAGGTATGACCCGCATTTGGTCCGCCTTGAAAGCGCGCTACTACTTGATATTTGGGTGCTAAAACGTCTACGATCTTTCCTTTACCTTCATCGCCCCATTGTAAGCCTAATAATACATCAACTGCCATAATATTGTTTTATTCTTGATTTCTTGCTTGGTAATTATCTCTGTGTTCACAACTCTTGTTCGTACAAGAACCGTAAAAAATTAGGGAATGGTGCATTACATTAAATTGCAACATTTCACCTACTAAACTCTGGATGGTTTGAACCCGAGGATCACAAAATTCAGTGACTTTATGACAATCGGTACATATTAAATGATCGTGTTGGCGACGTCCATACGACTTCTCGAACTGTGCCTGATTACGACCAAATTGGTGTTTTACTACTAAATCACATTCCACTAACACATCGAGCGTATTATAAACTGTGGCTCTAGAGACTTGGTATTTCTTGTTTTTCATGGAAATATACAGCTCCTCCACATCGAAGTGATCGTCCCGTAAATAGATCTCTTCCAGGATCGCAAAGCGCTCTGGAGTCTTCCGCAAACCCTTGTTTTCCAGGTAGGCTGTAAAGATCTTTTTTACTGAATCTAATTTATCTAATTCTTGGGACATTTATAGGAAAAAAACGACGTAAAATAAGCAAAAAATACGGACAAAAACTAAGAAATTTTCCGTTCCACCTCAATCACGCCAGGAACTTGTTCCATTTCTGCACTTAAGGTATCGAGGTGATCGGTGTCTTGCACCATGAGTGAAATTTGGCCTTCAAATAATCCATCTTTCACCCCAATATTTAAACCGGTAATGTTCACTTGCAACTTCTCTGAAATCAAACGGGTCACATCATTTACGAGACCCACGCGATCGATTCCACGAATGATTAAATCGACTACAAAAGACATCGCGATTTGAGATGTCCATTGCGCTTTGATCACTCGATCTCCATGGCGAGAAAGTAATTCTGGTGAGTTCGGACAAGCTGCGCGGTGAATTTTAATCCCTTCATTGATGGTCACAAAACCAAAAACTTCATCCCCTGAAATCGGATTACAACATTTAGCCAACGTATAATCGACCTTGTCCATATCCTCCCCGATTAATAACGTATCCGAACCTTTGCGTTCATTATGGTATTCTAGCATCTCCTTTTTAAAGGATTTGCTGTCCACGATGGGTGCTTGAATAGATTTCTCGGCTTGTTTGCGCTCGTGCAATTCTCGATCTAACTTCCAGTGTTTCAGTTGATCGATATTGATATAGGCTTTGCCAAAACGATAGAATAAATCATTCGCGTCTTTAGCATTAAAATAAGCCCGCAACTGATTCGTAATCTCCAAGGTTAGCATAGGAAACCCCAAATGCTTCAAGCGGTGTTCGATCAAATCGCGTCCTTTAATGAGGTGGGTTTTATTCTCCTCTTTGATGAAGCTCTTGATTTGGGCTTTCGCCTTTGTTGTAAATACGATACGCAACCAATCTTCGGATGGCTTCTGCTTCGAGGAAGTCAAAATTTCTATTTGATCCCCGTTCTGCAATTTATGCGAGAGCGGCACCAGCTTCCCGCCTACCTTAGCCCCTATACAACGCGCACCCACTTCTGAGTGAATCTCAAAAGCAAAATCCAAAGTCGTGGCGCCAGATTGCAAGACGATTAACTTACCTTTTGGACTAAATACAAATACTTCCTCATGGTAAAGCGAGTTCTTAATGTCCTCCACTCATTCCACGGCAGATTGACTCTTGTCATTCGCCTCGATAGCCTCACGCACCTGGGAAAGCCAGGATTCAAATGCATCACTGGTCCGCGTATCTGTTCCTTTGTATTTAAAGTGTGCCGCCACCCCTTTCTCCGCAATTTCATCCATCCGCTTCGAACGAATTTGAACCTCTACCCAGCGACCTTCTTTATCGTGGGCAAAAGGCTGACTCATGACCGTGGTGTGCAAGGACTCGTATCCATTCGATTTAGGAGTAGAAACCCAGTCTTTCAAACGGCTCGGGTTAGGGCGGTAATGATCTGTTACGACCGAATATACCTCCCAACAATCTGATTTTTCCCTTTCTAAGGGCACATCTAACACGACGCGCACCGCAAAGAGATCGTATATTTTATCAAAAGAGGTATTCCCTTTCTTAATCTTATTATAAATGGAAAAGATGGATTTAGGACGACCTTTGATCGTATAATTCAATTTTCGCTCATCTAATGTTTTCTTAATCGGCTTGATGAAATTTTCAACGAAGCTCTCTCGGCTACGCTTATTTTCTGTCAATTTATGCGCGATTTCCTTATAAGCTTCCGGCTCCGTATGCTTCAAACCTAAATCTTCTAATTCCGATTTAAATGCATTTAAACCCAAGCGGTGGGCTAAGGGCGCGTACAGATAAATGGTCTCCGAAGCGATCTTCATTTGCTTTTCTTTGGCCATACTGGTCAACGTCCGCATATTATGCAAACGATCCGCGAGCTTGATCAAAATCACCCGAATATCATCAGATAGAGTTAAGAGCATTTTTCGGAAATTCTCGGCTTGCTGAGACGTTCCATATTCGAAGGTACCGGCGATTTTCGTTAGACCATCGATGATGGCGGCAATTTTGGGATTGAATTGTTTTTCGATTTCTGCCAAAGTCGTATCCGTATCCTCCACCACATCGTGTAATAAAGCCGCTATAATCGAAGTAGTCCCTAAGCCTATTTCCTCCACACAAATCTGTGCAACGGCCAATGGATGATAGATATAAGGTTCCCCTGACTTGCGACGCATATCCTTGTGCGCCTCCGCTGAAATCAGAAAGGCTTTTTTGATTTGCTTCGCGTCATCATCTTTTAGAAATGGCTTCGCCGTCCGCAATAATTTGCGGTATCTCTTCAAAATCTCTAAACGTTCCTTTTCTAAATCTATCTGCATTTTTATGCTTTTGTAATTAGAGCTACCGCAGTGGCAGAAATTCCTTCTGCACGTCCCACGAATCCTAATCCTTCTGAAGTAGTGGCTTTAAGGGAGATTTGGTCTACCTCTACCCCCATTACGATGGCGAGATTTTCCTTTATGGCAGGAATAATTGGATTCAATTTGGGTTGATCCAAAATCACCGTCACATCCGCGTTCGCTAATTCCCAACCCGCTTCCCGAATCATCTCCATGACCTTTTTTAACAAAAGAGTAGACGCTACTCCCTTCCACATCGGATCTTTGTCCGAAAAATGATACCCGATATTGCGCATATTCGCAGCCCCTAAAAGGGCATCACACAAAACATGGCAAACCACATCCGCATCCGAATGACCTAGTGGCCCTTTATCTGAAGGAATTTCTACTCCGCCTAAGATACAAGGACGCCCTTCTACCCAGCGATGTACATCATAACCTTGACCTACCCGAATCTTCATTTTGCTGTTTTTTTATAAAGTAAGGTATTCGATTTTCCTTGAATAAACAAGCGCTGAGCGCATTTTTCCAAATCCGCCACCTGTACTTTGGCTATTTTTTCTGACTCCTCATTCACTAAATTAACATCCCCCGCATTCGCAGCCATGGCCAAATTCATTGCCCGATTCAATACCTCAACCTCCCCAAAAACCAAGCTAGCTTCAGACTGATTTTTGACCATTTGCAGATCCTTCTCTATAATTGGAGAGGCAGCGAAATCTTGTAAGGCTTTCTCCAAAGCCTTCTCCGCTTCTTCGATCTTTACATCATCACTTACCTGGCCTTGAATAATCAATAAACCGGGATCAATCGAACTTGTTTGATACGTTCCGATGGAATCGAAAATGCGCTGTTTTTGAACTAAATGTTCATATAAATACGAGGACTCGCCTCGACCTACTAAATCCGACATCAAATCAATGGCATAATATTCTGGCTCATACCGACCGATCACTGGATAAGCCTTATAAATCCGATTAGCAGGAACATCCCCACTGATTTCCATACGGCGATCTTCAGATTGTTCCGGCTCCTGAGGGAGTTTACGATTCGGTTTAATTCCAGCATCTATGGGCGCAAACCATTTTTCTGCCAAAGCTTTTACTTGATCCACCTTCACGCGTCCAGCCACCACAAGCACCGCATTAGAAGGTATATAATGCTTTTCAAAAAAGGCTCTTACATCACTCATCTGTGCCTCCTCGATATGCTGAATTCCAGCACCGATCGTAGGCCAGCGATACGGATGTTTTTGATAGATCATAGGTCTGAACTTTAACCAAACATCGCCATAAGGCTGATTCAAATAGCGCTGCTTGAATTCCTCAATCACCACTTTGCGTTGCGTTTCTAAACTTTGGGTATTGAAGGCTAATTGCTTCATCCGATCCGATTCGAGCCAAAAAGCTGTTTCGATGTTTTGGGCAGGAACAGAAATATAATAATTCGTTAAATCCGGCGTGGTAAAGGCATTATTTTCGCCCCCTACTTTTTGCAAGGGCGTATCAAACGACGGAATATTCTCTGACCCCCCGAACATCAGGTGCTCGAATAAATGAGCGAAGCCCGTTAGATTTTCGTCTTCATCCCGAGACCCCACATTATAGATCACATCTACCACCGCCATGGTTGTGGCCGGATCTTCATGTACGATAACTTGGAGACCGTTAGCGAGGGTAAATTTTTCGAAAGAAATCATGTGGTGGGGTTTATAAACAAAAGTAAAAAATTAGACCCAAAAACCACAGAGCTTAACTAAATTTGCAGGGTAAACATGTATGATGATTCGGGTCGCCCTTCTTTTTCTTTTCCTTTCCACTACTTTGCAGGCTCAAATCCTCCAGGACCCGGTAGCTAAAGCCCAAATCACCCAAGGGCTATCCAATTTGTATCAATACGATTTCAAAGAGTCTACCGCCCTATTCACCAACCTTAAAGCAAAATACCCTCGCCATCCAGCCCCCTATTTATTATTAGCCATGCAATGGGAACAACAATATTTCCCCTTAAAAGATCATCCAGCACAAAGCAAAAACTATTTGGCACACCTAGAAAAAGCCTACGAATTAGCCCAGGAATTATATAACCGGGATGAAAATGACTTAGAAGCGTCCTTTTTCTGCACAGCTTCACTCGGATTTTTAGCTGCTTATGAAGCAGATGAACAGAATTTCATGAAAGTAGTGACCTATGCAAAAAAGGCCTATGGATTCTTAAAAATTGGGCTTCAAAACACAGAAAAACAGCCGGAATTTCTATTTTCAACCGGTATGTACAACTATTATAGTGTGGCCTACCCAGAATTGCATCCGGTATTAAAACCCTTTATGTTTTTATTTTTAGAAGGGAATAAACGCATGGGCTTATCTCAACTGGAAGCAGGCACAAGAAGAACTACCTTTGTGAAAAACGAATCCTTATTTTATATGGGATATGTTCAAAATAAATACGAGGGTAACCCCTCTAAAGCCCTAGCCTATAACCAAATGTTAGCCGAAAATTTCCCTAATAACCATTGGTATATCTTGCAAAGAGCGGAGTTATTAACTTTAACGGGAAAATTTGAAGAAGCAGAACCCTTTATTGAAAAAATGGAGGCCTTAAAATCGAATTATTATACCGGCGCGGCCTATACCTTACGCGGGATGCGGGAGGAAGTAGAACGAAAAGACTTTCGCAAGGCGGAATATTGGTATACTAAATCCACTACATTTCCCTTCGAAGAACGACTTACAAAAGATATTCGAGGACTCGCCTATTTAGGTCTCGCACGGATTTCAAGTAGAGAAAAAAAGCCATTGCTGTTCAAAAAATACCTCAAACAATCAGTGGACTTTATCGAATATAAAAACTCGTTGATCGAATATAAACGACTAAATAATGGAAAGTAGAGAAGCTGGAATCGAACGATTGTACCCTACAATTACTGGCCGGATGTCCGCGCGTTATTACTATTTAATTCAATTGCGCAAGCAATTAGAACGCGTCATTTCTTTATATGTTCGAAATTCTCCTCACCAATTAGTAGCGGATTATGGTTGTGGAAATAAGCCTTATGAGCCTTTATTTAAGCCCTTTGTAGAACAATACATTGGTTTAGATTTAGCCTATAATACAAAAGCGGATGTGGTGGTGGATCCAGCTGGCATCATTGATATGCCTGCAGAAAGTGTTGGCTTTGTATTGTCAACTCAGGTTTTAGAACACGTGGAAGATCCCAAAGCCTATTTAAAAGAAGCGCACCGGATTCTAGAAAAAGAAGGAAAACTAATTTTATCCACACACGGGTATTGGATGTTCCATCCGGATCCGACGGATTTTTGGCGCTGGACCTCGACGGGTTTGAAGAAAATTGTAACCGAGGCTGGATTCGAAGTGGTTTATTTCGAAGGCATTTTGGGTCGTTCTTCGATGGGATTGCAATTATTCCAGGATGGTCTTTTATTTAAATTGCCAAAGCCTTTGCGCTTCTTGCTGTCTTTGGTTTTACAACCCTTGATTATCTTTTTTGACAAAATCATTACGGCCAAATCCCGCAATGAGGATGCCTGCACTTTCGTGCTAGTAGCTAAGAAAGTCTAGCTTTTTCGTAGGCGATCGTGGCGTCTAAGGCTTGGTCAAATGAAGTAATTTCCCAGTTTATCCTAGACGAAAGTTTCGAAGTATCTAAGCAGATTTTTTGCACATCTGTCAGCTTTGCGTCTTTGTACTCGACTCTGAAGGCTGGTAGTTTCACTTGAATACGCTTGATAATCTCGTTCAAGGTTAGGGATTCGCCAGAACCCACATTGATTGTCTCATTTTTTACGCCTGCTTGTATCAAGCCATCGATTGCTTTTCCGATATCAGCGGCGTAGATATAATCTTTGGCCTGCGACCCATCTCCCCAAATCGTCATTACCTCCCCTTTCAGCGCCTTGCGAACCGCAATATTTATCACCCCTTGTTTAGGTGAGCGATGAAACGAACCGAAAGGATTCGACAAACGCAAAATCAAATAATCAATCTGGTATAAATTCGCGTATAATTCAATATAATGCTCGACCGCCAGCTTAATAATTCCATAGGAACTGATGGGCTTACAAGGAAAATCCTCCGGCACTTTTTCTTGATTCACATTTCCGTAAACCGCGCCACCTGTGGACAAATAAAGTAATTTTGAGACTTGGTGTTTCTTCATCATCTCCATTAAACCGATGGTGGGCAATAGATTAGATTCGATGTCTTGGCGAATATTCTCGGAGGAAATCGCAGGAATAATGGACGAGGCAAAATGAAATACGCGATTAAAGGAATGCTTTGAGAATAAGTCATCCAAAGCTTTCGCATCTGCATAATCGCCCACGACGAATGTCACAAAGGAAGGAAATTTAACACCCTCCGGTTTTTCATGGGCGAAAACAATCACCTCCACTGTTGAACCATTCTGCTGCAAATATTCCAGCCAGTTCAAGCCCAAAAAACCACTTCCACCAACGACTAAATTTTTCATCATGACGCGTATTTGCTGTAAAAATAGCCGAAAAATTTAGCTAATTTCGGTTTTCGTAAAAAATACCAGCCTGAATGCGTTTAATCATCGCCCGTTCTAATTTCTTTTCTTACTCTGAGACCTTCATTGAAGAACAAATAAAACAATTAGAGCCAGTTCACGTAGTATACGAAGGCTGGCAGCCGAGCCGATTAAAAGCAGGTGGTTCTATTTATCCGCTGCCTTTTTCGATCCTCACGGTCAGAGGAGTATTGCGACGGATCATGCCGGGATTGTATCAGAAAATCTATACCTATTACCTTCGTCGATTTTTGCGCGCGTCTAAAGTGGACGCCTTCTTAGCGAATTATGGACCATTAGGCACGAATATTTACGAGGCATGTCTGGCTGAAGGCATACCCTACTCCGTAGTTTTTTTAGGCTTCGACGCGGCAGAAAAGAAGACCTTAGCTACCTATGGCGCCCGTTATGCGCTTAGTTTGCCGCGGGCAAAAGCCATCATTTGCGTGGCCGAATCGATGCGAGCAAACCTAGAAGAAATCGCGGGTCCTTTACCAAATTTGCATGTGATTCCATGTGGAGTCGATGTGTCAAAATTCACCCCTGGTACTCCAATCGATGGATTTAACGTCATTTCTGTGTCACGCTTTGCAGAGAAAAAAGGATCCTTAAAAAGTATTAAAGCTTTAGAGATTTTATTGCAGGAATTTCCGGATGCTCAATTACGAATGGTAGGTGATGGACCCTTGTGGGAAGAGGCGAAAAATTACGTTGCCTCGCAGGGACTCTCCGAAAACATTCACTTCTTGGGTGCGATGGGACAATCGGAGTACTTGCCTTTATTGCAAGGGTCAACTGTGTTTATTCAACATTCTGTCCTAACACCGAGCGGTGATTCCGAAGGAACGCCAGTTGCCATTTTAGAAGCCTCCGCTTGTGGATTAGCCATTTGTTCTACCAGACACGCGGGAATTCCAGAAGCAGTGAAAGAGGATGTTACAGGGATTTTAGTAGACGAACATGATGTGAAAGGTATGGCAGAAGCTTTGAAAAAATTAGCTTCAAATCCTTCCCTGACACGCTCCTATGGTGCAGCGGCGCGTAAACATATGGAAGAACAGTACGACGTGGTAAAACTATCAGCAAAAATCAAAGGCCTCCTCGTATAAAGAATGCCCCGCAAAATCGTATTTTTGTAAATTACTCTAATAATAAGGCATGGGGATCGTCATCCGACAAAGTTTAAAGGGCTCTATCGTAACCTATTTAGGTACGGCGATTGGGACTTTTAACGTCATCTTCCTCTACAATAAATTCCTTTCACAGGAGCAGGTTGGTTTAATCGCCGGCGCCCTAGTTAGTATTCCCCTTATTTTTGCGTCATTTACTCAACTGGGAATTCCTCACATTGCGGTACGTTTTTTCCCGCATTTTGACGACCCAGCTAATGGACATAAAGGCTTTTTTACGTTTCTTCTCGCAGCACCACTGTTTGGATTATTGCTTTTTGTACTAGGTTATTTAGCCTTAAAACCGCTATTTTTCGATGTATACAGCGCGAATTCACCCCTTTTACCTCACTATTTCTATTATATCATTCCGCTCACCGCAAGTTATCTGTATATGAGTGTGCTGGAAGCCTATGCCCGCGTGCATTTGCGCATCGTGGTGCCGGCGATGATAAGGGAATTGTATTTGCGGGTCTCTAATGGGGTTTTGGTGATCGCCTTCGCCATGGGTTATTTAACTTTTGATCACTTAATTCTGGCAATCACCTTGTCTTATGTGGTCGCGGTGGCTGGCCTATTAGCTTATATAAAGCAATTGAAGCGCTTTTACACGAAAGTGGATTTCTCATTTTTACGCACCCCTATTTTCAAAGAGATGCTGTCCTATGGAGGCTGGGTTATCTTGGCTGGAGCTAGTTTTACCCTCATTCAGCACATCGAAAAAGTGATGTTGCCTGCCTACATGGGTGGCTTGAGCACGACGGCGATTTTTGACATTAATTCCCGGATGGCGATTATGATTTCTATTCCTCGAAATGTGATTGCGGCGATTGCTGCCCCTATTTTAGCCCAGGCTTGGAACCGGAATGACCGCGAAAATATTCAGGATATTTACCAAAAATCGTCCTTAAATCTCCTTCTCATCGGCTGCGTTTTATTCCTGTTGATTTGGTGTAATTTGGACTTCATCTATACCATCATCCCGCGCCACGAAATCTATGAAGCGGGTCGCTGGGTGGTCTTAATGGTCGGCCTAAGTAAGATCATCGATATGGGTACTGGCTTGAATTCGGAGGTTTTAATTAATTCCAAATACTACCGCTATGACCTCTTTTTTTACATCATTCTCGCAGTGGGTTTAGTGGTAGGTAATTTAATTTTGATCCCCCTTTATTCCTATAATGGTGCTGCCTTGGCTTCACTTTTAGCTTTGGCGGGATATAATTTGTTGAAATTTGGCTTTATCTGGTGGAAATTAGACCTGCAACCCTTTGATTTCAGGTCCCTAGGGATTCTTCTCGTCAGCGGGGTGATCTACCTGGTAGTTTCCCAAATTCCAGTTATTGAAGCTAGTCCTTTTTTGGGCTGGTTTTTAAATGTAGGCATCCGAAGCCTAGCGATCGGAGGGTTATTTATTCTAGCGGTTACTAGATTCAAACTATCCCCTGACATCAGCGAGTTAGTCGTTAATTGGTTTAAGAAATGAAAATAATGTCCCTGGCCGGTGGCCTGCCTCACTATTATAACCTCGTCCTGAATAAATTGCAACGCGATTATCAGGTGGAGGTTTGCGTGGTGGTGCCCACAGAAAAAGGGGCGACTTTGGGTGCGGGGGTTTATACATCGGACAAAGGCATCGAGTTTAAGGTGTTCCGGCGCGAGGAATACACGACCTATTATGGCAAGAAGTTTTTCCGCGGGATGAAGGAATTGATTTTGGCAGAAAAACCAGACATCTTAATGGTCAACTGGCCCTACCAGGCGTCTTTTGTTTTCTATCCAGGCTGGTACCGCTTTTTACGCCGAAATAAGGTGGCACTCATCTCAAAAGAGATCCCCTTCCAAGTGCCTCATTACGATGACGCCATCTCCTATTATTTACAAGGTGGCGGGGTAACAGAAAATAACCAAGCGCATCAATCGAATCCATCGTTATTAGCGCGTTTAAAATTCTTCATCGTTCGTGAAACGAGAAAGCGTTTTTCCAATCTTGTTGATGCTCACATCAATTATTTAGACGAAGCGGTGGCCCTGCATGGGAGTTACGGTGTTCCAGCTGAGAAAGTATTTATTACGGCAAATTCCCCGGACACAGATG
>CAIVPV010000181.1 GCA_903907915.1 uncultured Cytophagaceae bacterium | reverse complement strand
TTGGTGGTACGATGTTATGTATGTGGTTAGGAGAGAAGATTACAGATAAAGGTATCGGTAACGGTATTTCTATGTTGATCATGATTGGTATCGTATCTCGTTTCCCAGCGTCTATTTTACAAGAAGCAGGATCACGCGGAATGAGCGGCGCTTTGATGTTCATCATTGAACTAATCGCTTTATTCTTTGTTGTCATGGGGGCGATTATGGTAACTCAAGCAGTTCGCCGTATCCCTGTTCAATATGCGAAGCAAGTAGTGGGAAGCAAAGCAACAGCTGTAGGTGGCGAGCGTCAATACATTCCTTTGAAGTTAAATGCTTCAGGTGTAATGCCGATTATCTTTGCTCAAGCCTTAATGTTTATCCCAGGCTTAGTAGCTCAGTCGTTTGCTGACAAGTCAGAGTTTGCCTCTTCGGTTGCCTCGGCTTTTGGTGATTTCACGACTTGGCAATACAACGTATTATTTGCCTTCTTAATCATTGTATTCACTTTCTTTTACACGGCGATCTCTATTAACCCGACTCAAATCTCTGATGATATGAAGCGTGGGGGAGGTTTTGTTCCAGGAGTGAAACCAGGTGAAGAAACAGCCGGTTTTATTGCAACGATTTTAGATCGTATTACTCTACCAGGAGCAGTGATGTTATCGTTAATCGCGATTCTTCCTGCGGTCGCTAACTTGTTTGGCGTGACTAGAGGTTTTGCATCCTTCTTTGGAGGAACATCACTTTTAATCCTAGTAGGTGTAGTATTAGATACATTACAACAAATAGAAAGTTATTTGTTGATGCGTAAGTATGAAGGTTTAATGCAATCAGGACGAGTGAAAGGTCGCTCTGAGATGATTAGCCGTTAAGATGATATATTTAAAGACACCCGCTGAATTAGCGATCATTCAAGAGAATGGCGAAATTTTAGCGAAGTGTCATGCGGAAGTAGCGAAGGCGATAGTGCCGGGAGTTAGTACTTTGGCTTTAGATAAAATCGCTTACGAATACATTAAAGATAATGGAGCGCATCCATCTTTTTTGAATTACCAAGTAGGAGCCCAAAAATATGCATACTCTTTGTGTATTTCGGTGAATGATGTGGTGGTTCACGGCTTACCAGGAGAATTACTCTTGAAAGACGGAGATATTATCTCGATAGATGGAGGAGTTTATAAGAATGGCTACCATGCTGACAGTGCTTATACCTATGCAATAGGTAATGTGGCTGAGGAGGTAGTTAAATTATTACAACGGACGAAAGAGTCCTTGTATTTAGGTTTGAATCAAGCCGCACCAGGCAAACGAGTAGGCGACATTGGTTTCGCCGTTCAATCGTACACGGAATCTTTTGGTTACGGTGTAGTGAGAGAGCTAGTGGGTCACGGTGTAGGTAAAAAGCTTCACGAAAGCCCAGAGGTACCTAATTATGGTCGCCGCGGGGAAGGAGCTAAGTTAAAAGAAGGTATGGTCATTGCGATCGAGCCGATGATTAACTTAGGGAAGCGTCAAATCTCAGTTGATAAGGATGGCTGGACTATCCGAACACAAGATCGCAAGCCAAGTGCTCACTTTGAACACACGGTAGCGGTAGGGAAAGAAGGACCGATCATTTTGACGACTTTTGTCCCAATTGAAGAAGTGATTAAAACATCAACAGTATTGTTGAATATATAAATTAATAATTATGGCCAAACAGTCCTCGATTGAAGTAGACGGAATTATTTTGGAAGCTCTTTCGAACGCCATGTTTCGGGTAGAATTGGAAAATACGCACCAAGTCATTGCACATATTTCGGGCAAGATGAGGATGCACTACATCAAGATTTTACCAGGAGATAAGGTGAAGCTAGAGATGTCTCCTTATGATTTAAGTAAGGCTAGAATTGTTTACAGATACAAGTAATTAAAGGTTTGATTTTATAAATACAGTTAATATGAAAGTTAAAGCATCTATCAAGAAACGTAGTGCAGATTGCAAAGTAATCCGTCGTCACGGAAAGCTTTACGTAATCAACAAGAAGAATCCTAAGTTTAAACAAAGACAAGGATAATTCGACAGAATTTTAAATTGATTAATAACAACAATTAATTACCTATATGGCTCGTATTGCAGGGGTTGATATTCCCGACAAAAAAAGAGGAGAAATTGCACTAACTTATATTTTTGGTATAGGTCGCAGCACTGCTCAAAAAATATTAACGAAAGCTGCGGTTTCGTATGATAAGAAAGCTGGTGAGTGGAACGATACGGAGGCTAGCGCCATCCGTGCGATCATCGCTGCTGAATTCAAAACGGAAGGTCAGTTGAAATCTGAGGTTCAATTAAACATTAAGCGTTTAATGGACATCGGTTGTTATCGTGGATTACGTCACCGTAAAGGTCTTCCAGTACGTGGTCAACGCACGAAGAACAACTCACGTACTCGTAAGGGTCGTAGAAAAACAGTTGCTAACAAGAAAAAAGTAACTAAATAAAAAATAGAGGGTAACACCTCTTCGTATTTTCATTTTCAAATTATGGCACAAGCAAAAAGAAAAGATAAAGCGAAGAAGAGAGTAGTTGTCGTTGAACAAAACGGTCAAGTACACATCAAAGCTTCCTTTAACAACATTATTATCTCCATTACTAACTCAGCAGGTCAAGTGATCTCTTGGGCTTCAGCAGGAAAGATGGGTTTCCGTGGGTCTAAGAAAAACACACCTTATGCAGCACAGATGGCAGCATCTAACTGCGCAGCGGTAGCTGTTGAAGCAGGTATGAAGAAAGCAGAGGTTTTCGTAAAAGGACCGGGAGCAGGGCGTGAGTCGGCTATCCGTACTATCCAAAACTCAGGAATTGAAGTTTCTATCATCAAAGATATTACACCAATGCCTCACAATGGATGTCGTCCTCCGAAGCGTCGTCGCGTTTAATAATTTTTATGCAGGGGTAATTAGTAATTATTTTCCCCCGCTTTTATTCACAATTTAATTACTTCATTGGGCATAAGAGGTCCAATGACTTTTAAGAAAAATGGCTAGATACACAGGTCCCAAATCCAAGATTGCACGTCGTTTCGGTGAAGCAATTCTAGGTCCGAGCAAAGCATTAGCTCGTAAAAACTATGCACCAGGTATGCACGGTAAAGGAAAACGTTCAAAGGTTTCTGAATACGCAGTGCAACTGAAGGAAAAGCAAAAAATGAAATACACCTATGGTATTTTAGAGCGCCAATTCGAAAACTTGTTCCACAAAGCTGCTGTTAAGGCAGGGATCACTGGTGAAAACTTGATCAAATTATGTGAAGCTCGTTTAGATAATGTGGTATACCGTTTAGGAATTGCTCCTACTCGTCGTGCAGCGCGCCAATTAGTTATTCACAAACACATCAACGTGGATGGTGAAGTAGTAAATGTGCCTTCTTACTCTTTACGTCCAGGTCAATTAGTAGGTGTTCGTGCAAAATCAAAGTCTCTTGAAGTAGTTTCTAACTCTTTAGCAGCTCGTTCTCCTAAGATCTTTAATTGGTTAGAGTGGGATGGAGTTGAATTAGTAGGCAAGTTTATTGCTATGCCAGAGAGAGATCAGATTCCTGAAAACTTCAACGAACAAGCAATTGTCGAATTATACTCTAAGTAATCTCCTAACGAGATTGCTAGAGTTTTTAAAGAGTACCAATAACGTTTTTTCAGTATCATTTTAAGCTACGAAATATGTCAATATTAGCATTCCAAATGCCCGAAAAAGTTGTGATGGAAAAAGCCACAGACTTCCATGGGTTATTTGAGTTCAAGCCACTCGAAAAAGGTTACGGTGTTACCATTGGTAACGCACTTCGTAGAATCTTACTTTCTTCTTTAGAAGGATATGCTATCACTAGCGTTAAGATTTCTGGTGTGTTACACGAATTTTCTGCCATAGAAGGCGTTCATGAAGATGTATCTGAGATCATCTTGAACTTGAAAAAAATTCGTTTCAAGAAGACACAAGAAATTTTGGATAACAAAGTTTCTATGAAAATTAAAGGACAAACAGCTATCACTGCAGGTGATATCGCTAAGTTTACTCCTTACTTTGAAATTTTAAACCCAGAATTGGTTATTTGCAATTTAGATTCTTCGAAAGAAGTTGAAATTGATTTAGTAATCGAAAAGGGTCGTGGTTATGTTGCTGCTGATGAGCCTCGTGCAAACGAGTTGCCATTCGGACACATTGCTACTGATGCGATTTACACTCCGATCAAAAATGTGAAGTTTAGCATTGAGAACACACGTGTAGAGCAGAAGACAGATTATGAGAAATTAGTTTTAGATATCGAGACGGATGGTTCGATCCACCCAGAAGATGCATTGAAAGGTGCAGCGTATATCTTGATCCAACACTTTATGTTGTTCTCTGATCAAACAATGACATTTGAAACTCCTAAAGCAGAAGAAGATAATGTAGTTGATGAGGAATTACTTCACATGCGCAAGTTATTGAAGACTTCATTAGCGGACTTAGATTTATCTGTACGTGCTTACAACTGCTTAAAATCAGCTGATGTTCGCACTTTAGGTGAATTAGCGAAATTAGAAATCTCTGATATGATGAAGTTCCGTAATTTCGGAAAGAAATCATTAACTGAATTAGAGCAATTGATCGAGGAAAAAGGCTTGACCTTTGGAATGGATGTTTCTAAATATCGTTTAGACGAAGATTAATCAATAATTTAAACAAAGTAATAGGTGGTTTACCGTGAGGTAAACTAACCGCAGCTCGCAAGAGCTTTTAACTTACGAAATAACACAATGAGACACGGTAAAAAATTTAATCACCTAGGAAGAACGGCTTCACACAGAGCTGCTTTGTTATCTAACATGGCATCCTCTTTGATCTTGCACAAACGCATCCAAACTACGGTTGCTAAAGCAAAGGAATTACGTAAATACGTAGAGCCAATGATCACAAAATCAAAAACAGATAGCACAAACAATCGTCGTGTTGTATTCTCTTATTTACAAAATAAGGATGCAATCAAAGAATTGTTCTCTATCGTTTCTGAGAAAGTGGCGAATCGTCCAGGTGGATACACACGTATTATCAAATTAGGTAATCGTTTAGGTGATAACGCAGAAATGTGCTTCATTGAATTAGTTGACTTCAACGAAACAATGTTAGCTGCATCAGCGGAGAAAGCGGGTAAAACTCGTCGTAGCCGTCGTGGTGGCGCTGCAAAAGCAACTGAAGCTGCGGCTCCGGTAGCTGCTGCTGAGCAACCATCTGCAGAAGTAATTGAAGAAGCACCAGTAGCAGAGGTAGTAGCTGAAGAGGTGGCTGAAGTGGAAGCTCCAGCAGAAGTTGTGGTTGAAGAAACTGCACCAGAAGTAGCTGAAGAAGAAGCTCCAGAAGCACCAGCAACTGAGGAGTCCACAGAAGAAAAAGGAGAAGACGCTTAATCTTTCTCTTATTATTTTTTAAAGGGCTTCAACTTTCCGTTGAAGCCCTTTTTTTAGGCAATTAGGATTTGACCCATATTTTATAACAGCATATTATGAGATTTACTGAGTCCACACCAGCAGTTTTACTTTTACAAGACGGAACTATTTTCCACGGGAAAGCACTAGGAAAAATAGGTACTCACGGAGGTGAGATCTGTTTTAATACCGGTATGACGGGTTACCAAGA
>CAIVPV010000180.1 GCA_903907915.1 uncultured Cytophagaceae bacterium | reverse complement strand
TCTTGGTAATCTTTCACAGAGCACAAGTTATCCCCATGACCCGTAAAATGCAGTTCTTCTCCTTTTGCCTCCCATCCTGCATTCATTACTTTATCTGCTTTTACCTGTAATAAGGCCAAAGTATCTGCTGATAACAATCTACGCTTCACTGGATTAGCTACAAGGCCCTCCCATCCGCGTAGATCCTGACCATTGTACATCGTATAAAACCCCCGATCAGAAATCTTGAATGCCTCATTAATTTTCTCCCGAATAGCGGGATCACTAATTTGCCAATACCCCTCTTGAACCCAGTCCTTAGTCATTTGACCTCTAAAATCAGGATTAGCTAAATATATAGAGGCCAGCCCATCGGCAGCCACCTGACGCACATTCGGATCTTGCAGTCCAAGAAAAAGCGTCCGCATGGCGGACAACGAATTGCACTTCGCTAATCCTTTAAAGATCTGCTCCCGAGTTTCTAAATTCGTCGTTAAATCTAAGGCATTCCGGTAATTCAACACTTGCTGATCTACATTCTTGAACAGTTTCGCGTTAATGCGAGCGTAGGCGCGAATAGCGTCCTCGTTTTTTGTCTTTTTAGCTTCAGCATACAACCAAGTCATGTTTTCTACTTCTTGCACGAAAGGAATCCAATTATCCTTATAGCTTGCTTGCAAAGCGAAAGCGGTAATTTTACTGTTTAATGTTCCGTCTTGCTTAGTAATCGAAGTCATCGCTTGCTGCAATGATTTAATCTCAGAGGCTAAAGATGCTTGCGATAATTTGCCCGCGATAATATCAAAATCGGCTACACTCACCCAGTAAGGCAACGCATAAAAGGCGGCAGCACGGGTTGGTAAATTTGATTGAACCGAGCTCCAAACCAAAGGCTTCACTTCTGCCCATTGCCGTGTGGAACCATACACCAATAATACCGTCTTTTGAGCTAAGGAAAGATTATCATAAGTGACTACTGCTTTTCTGAAGAAATCATTCGCTTTTAAAGAAGTACAAAAATCAGCCATCTCTAAATTAGACTCTTTTTCAGAGGCTAGCATATTCCAAACAACAGCTAGACCATTTAGACCCTCAGACTGCAATATAGCCAAGGCTTTTTCTGATGAAAAACCAGCTGGGATGGCAGAAATTGCCCAAGATGCTTTATAAGTTCCCACCGCTTTTACAAAAGCGCGTGCGTGACTCGCATCCCACGTTTTTGCTGCGGCTTTCAAAGCGATTAAATCACGCGGTGCACTCAAATAATTTCGCAGAATAAAGGCCGAAACCTGTGGTCTTGCTGCCGCATACCGCTGTAACCAAACAGCTGCAT
The DNA here is from genome assembly GCA_903907915.1 of uncultured Cytophagaceae bacterium. Classification (GTDB taxonomy): domain Bacteria; phylum Bacteroidota; class Bacteroidia; order Cytophagales; family Spirosomataceae; genus Aquirufa. Next base: position 2,389 of record CAIVPV010000180.1, on the reverse strand, counting down.
CTAAATGACTCAAGGTATTCATTTCAGCATTTTCTGTCAAACCTACAGCAAGGTAGGCTACCAATTCCGCCCGATTTTTAGCAATAGCCAGAATATACGATTCTGTCACCTGTGTAGGATCATAGACCCCTTTTAGTGCATAAGCAGCAGATTTAAGGCTATTGAAATCGCCTTTTTGTCCTAATGCACGCAAACGATTTTGTTCTACTCGGCTCGGATCTTGCGAGAATACAGTAGAACTGATCAATAAAAATAGGATTATATATCTCATTATTTTACAGAATATAAGGTGCACGCATCGGTTGATCCAGTAGGCGATTTGCCTCATCATCCCCTACGATCACTTGATTTATTGGGTCAAATTTCAAATTTCTATGTACGCGCATCGCGATTAAACCTAAGTTAATTAGGGTACAAGAACGATATCCATTCTCCTCATTCAAGGCAAATTTCTTGCGATTCTTCACTGAATCGACAAAATCAGTTTGTTGCATAACCGGATCCGGAAACTCTGTTAATTTTTTCATTAAATCAGGAATATCTGATTGCATGTTGCGGTAAAGTTTCCCTTTAGGACCCTCTATATAGGCCACTTTCTCGTCTTTCGCCTCGCCGTCTAAAACGATTTGGCATCCATCAGCATAAGTATAAGTAATGCGATTAAAAATACCCACTGCATCTTTGTCTTGCACTGGAGCATCCACCTCGATGTACACCGGGGACTCATTATCCTTACCTAACATATATTGGATCGGGTCCATATAGTGTTGTCCCATATCGCCCAAAGCACCACCATCATAATCCCAATAGCCCCTGAATGTTTGATGCGTACGATGTACGTTATAGGGTTTATACGGAGCAGGTCCTAACCAGCTTTCATAATCTAATTCCAAAGGCACCGGCTGCGGAGTTAAATCCGTCTTCCCTACCCAATAAAACTTCCAATCAAATCCAGTGTGCTTGCTTACCGTAAACTTTAATGGCCAGCCTAATAAGCCCGAATCCACCACCTTTTTCATCGGCTTAACCGTGGTATTCATTCCATAAAAATTGCCTTCAAAACGGAACCAAGTATTTAGTCTAAAAATACGTCCATGCTGCTGCACCGCCTCTTTTAAGCGTTTTCCCTCCCCGATGGTTCGGGTCATTGGCTTTTCACACCAAATATCTTTTCCTGCTCTAGCGGCATCTGCAGCCATTATTCCATGCCAATGCGGCGGAGTAGCGACGTGCACAATATCCACTTCAGGTAATTGAATCATTTCCCGGTAATCATGGAAAGATTTAACTCCTTTCTCTACTTTATCTAAACCCAATTGCAGGTTTTTCTTATCGACATCACACATAGCAACGACACGTGTTCCAGCGTAAGGAATATGTCCTCGACCCATTCCTCCGGTACCGATAATTGCTTTTGTTAATTGATCAGATGGAGCTAAAAAGCCCTTTCCTAATACATGGCGTGGCACAATGCTAAACGCAGCCAAACCTAGAACAGATTGTCCTAAAAATTTTCTTCTTGAAACTGACATGATTAAACAGGTTTTGCTCTAAATATAGGAATTATTTAGGAATTCCTACGCTGATTCTGTGAGGTTTATTCTACTTAATCAGCGCAAAAGATTTTTTCATTAACCGAATCCATCGTTTCGCATTAGCCGCATAATGCGCCTTTGCCATCGCCCTAGTCCATTTCATCACATCCGGATCTCCTTTTAATTTCTCATAGTATTTCTTACGAGACTGAACCTCACAAAAATCTACCATGCTTTCCTCGGGACGCGCATAATGCTTGAAACTCGATTTCTTTTTTCGGGAATATTTACCGCGCAAACCGAAATAATTATTTTGTTTGATGGATTGTTTTGATTGGCCAAAACCTGACTCACAAATCCCTACCCCAATGATTAATTTAGAGGGTATACCATAGACCATTGACAAGGAATCAAGGTAAGGTTTATAGCGTTGAATCTTTTCTTGAGTTCCCTGAAAAGCAGCTACTGGCCACTGAATTATTAAAAATAAAAAGAGGATTAGGTGCTTCATAAGAAGCAAAATTACAAAATTAAGCGTGGATTACCACGGTCAAACTCCGTGCGCCATGCGCACCAATCACGAGCGATTGTTCAATATCGGCGGTCTTAGAAGGGCCCGATAAAAATAATCCGAAGCCAGAACTAACTTTTCCTAGTTCCTCATATGCGGCATGCATGTGAGGAACTATTTTTTTTATGTTTATCACTAAATGTTGACAGATGAATGGAGCGACCCGGTGTGGTAAAGCTTCTTCTGATAACCAAATGGCCCCATTTTCCGCTACTCCGAATTCCCCATCAATTTCCAATACCTCAATTTCCGCCAGACTCAAGCCGTCCAAGGTTTTGTCATA
>CAIVPV010000179.1 GCA_903907915.1 uncultured Cytophagaceae bacterium | reverse complement strand
TCCCTTGCAGGCTTTGGTCATGATGAATGATCCCCATGTGTTAGAAAGTTCCCGCGTTTTAGCGAGTCGAATCTCACATGAAAAGGGAACTATGGAAGAGAAATTAACGAGGGCATTTAGACGAATTGTTTGCCGTGCCCCGAAAGAAAAGGAGCTAACCATGCTGTTAAACTATTATAAGGCCGAACAGGAATCTTGTGTGAAGAACCCTAAAAAAGTCCAGAAATTAATGAAAATAGGGGAATACAAACAGGATAAGGCAGCGGTCACGGGATCCACGGCGGCGATGATGCTGACAATTCAATTAATCTTTAACCTAGAGGAGGCCATCATGCGCGTGTAATATGGAAAACGAATTCTTTAAAAATCGATTGAACGTTACGCGCCGACACTTCTTCGGGCAGGCGGCGGCTGGCATAGGCGGATTAGCGCTGGGCTCCCTGTTAGTTCCTGAACTTTTCAAAGGGGATGCTGCGGGAGAATCTTTGCCATTAGGTGTTGCCCATTTCGCCCCTAAAGCGAAGCGGGTTATTTATTTATGCCAAAACGGTGCCCCCTCCCAATATGAAAGTTTTGATTTCAAGCCCAACCTAAATAAAATGGCTGGGCAAGAATTGCCTGATTCCATTCGGGGTGGACAACGCTTGACGGGAATGACCGCATCGCAAGACAAATTCCCGCTAGTCGGTTCGTATTATAACTTCAAGCAATACGGCAAATCAGGCACCTATATCAGCGATTTATTCCCACATATTGGCTCCGTGGCGGATGACATTTGCGTGATTCGCACCATGAATACCGATGCCATTAACCACGATCCCGCTTTAACCTTTTTACAAACAGGGGCACAAGTAGGTAACCGCCCGAGTATGGGGGCTTGGATGTCCTATGGCTTAGGCAGTGAGAATAAAAACTTGCCCGCTTTTTGTGTGTTGCTTTCGCGAGGACGCGGAAATGGACAGGGGGTTTATTCGAAGCTTTGGACGAATGGATTCTTAGATTCTACCCATCAAGGAGTCGTATTTAGCAGTTCTGAAGATCCGATTCTCTATTTAAATGATTCGGATGGCATCGATAAAGCGGGCAGACGACGTATGCTCGATCAGTTAGCTGAATTAAATCACGAGGGATTTGCGGAGAATAAAGACCCGGAAGTGGAGGCCAAAGTACAGCAATATGAAATGGCTTACCGCATGCAAACCGCGGTTCCAGAATTAACGGATTTATCCAAAGAGCCTGATCACATTATCAAAATGTACGGGCCAGAATGCTTAGTTCCGGGAACCTATGCAGCTAACGTTTTGCTAGCTCGTAAACTATCCGAATCGGGTGTTCGATTCGTCCAAATCTACCACCAAGGATGGGACTCACACGGAAACTTGCCTAAAGAAATGGCGATGCAGGCACAAGATGTGGACCGATCTTCAGCAGCATTAATTACGGACTTAAAACAACGCGGTTTATTAGATGAAACCTTGGTGATTTGGGGAGGCGAATTCGGTCGAACTAATTATTGCCAAGGACAATATACCGTAGATAATTATGGTCGCGATCACCATCCGCGTGCCTACAGTATTTTCATGGCCGGCGGCGGGGTAAAGGCTGGATCGGTGTAT
>CAIVPV010000178.1 GCA_903907915.1 uncultured Cytophagaceae bacterium | reverse complement strand
TGGATTTTGCTATTGTTCAATTCTAATTTGCCTAAACCTCTTTGTAAGGAATTTAGGGATATCATTACATGAGCCAATGGCGTTCCTACATTACGTAATACCGTCGAATCCGTTAAATCACGTTGCAAACGAGAAATCGGAAGCTTCGCAGATAAGAATTCGAAGAACGCATTCGCCATCGCTAAATTCCCTTCCGCATTTTCAAAATCGATCGGGTTCACTTTGTGTGGCATCGCCGACGAACCGATTTCTCCTGCTTTGATTTTCTGTTTGAAATAACCCATCGAAACATATTGCCAAATATCCCGCGATAAGTCAATCAAGATTGTATCTAAGCGCTTCAATCCATCGAAATAGGCCGCTAAATTATCGTAATGCTCTATTTGAGTGGTGTATTGACTACGTTTGATGCCTAAATCTGCATGCAATTTTGCCGCAAATTGTGGCCAATTAATGTCAGGAAATGCAACCTGATGCGCATTGAAATTACCCGTCGCACCACCGAATTTACCCGTAAAGGGAACTTGTGCTAACAAGTCCAATTGACGATTTAAACGCTCTGCAAATACCTTAATTTCCTTACCTAAACGCGTAGGCGAAGCTGGCTGCCCATGTGTATGAGCTAACAAAGGAATCTCTTTCCACTCTGTAGCGTAGGCCTCTAAAGTGGCTACAACCGCCTGATAAGCAGGCAAAATTACATCGCGATGCGCCTCAGCTAACGAAAGTGGAATCGCTGTATTATTAATATCTTGAGACGTTAGGCCAAAGTGAATAAACTCCACAAATGGGCTCATATCGCCAGAAAGGGCTAACATTCGGTCTTTGATAAAATACTCGACCGCCTTCACATCGTGGTTAGTTACCTTCTCCGTATCCTTAATCCAAGTTGCATCCGCTTCCGAAAAATTCGTATACATCGATCGCAAGGCAGCATAATGTTCCTTAGGAAAGCCTTTTAAGGGGGCCAAAGGAATCTCACACAAAGCAATAAAGTATTCGATTTCAACGCGCACACGGTATTGAATCAGTCCAAATTCAGAAAAATAAGGAGCCAGTGCGGCGGTTTGTTTACGGTAGCGACCATCAACAGGTGATATGGCAGTCAATAAATTTAATTCCATGCTATCTTATCAAAGCACAAAGGTACAACAATTTAAAAATTATCCGTAATTTCAAGCATGCTAAGTCCACGCTACCTTTCCATCTTATTGGCCTTCGTCATCGCTGGCGTTGCGACGGCCTTCATTTCGTTTTTGCCAAATTCGGATTCCGCCACCCTTTTTGTCGGATTTATCAGTGTACTGATATTTGGCTCGATACTCATTTACTTCGCTCTAGATAACCTCGTTTTCAAGGAAGTAAACGAATTATATGACCAAATAAAGCAAATCAAGAAAAAGAGCTTCCCCTTGATTTCACGCAAGCAATTAATCCAAAAAGAGAATCCCATCGAGCTCTTAAAAAGTGAATTAACCGCCTACGTCTCCACCACAGAAGACGAAGTAAAGGAATTAAAAAAGGCCGCAATCTATCGCCAAGAATTCTTAGCAGACGTATCCCACGAACTCAAAACACCCATTTTCGCCGCCCAAGGCTTTGTACACACCTTACTTGACAACCCTGACGAAAGTCAAGAAATCAGACAGAAATTCTTAGAAAAAGCGGCAAAAAGTTTAGACGGCTTAGACGCCTTGGTTAAGGATCTGTTAACTGTATCTCAAATCGAAACCGGTGCCATCAAGATCGAAAAGAAACGCATTAATTTGCGTCCTATGATTGAAGAAATCTTTGAACAATTAGAGGGCAAGGCCAAAAAACGTGCGGTAAAATTGCTCCTGAATTGTACAGATGAAGCAATTGATGTAAAAGCCGATGCACAAAAGATTGAACAAGTTTTAGTTAATCTTGTGGACAATGGTATCAAATATGGCAAACAAGAAGGTAAAGTAACCGTCTTTATAGAAGACCGTAAAAAATCTTATTTGATTTCGGTCAAAGACAATGGGCCAGGCATTTCCGAAAAACACCTTCCTCGCCTTTTTGAGCGCTTCTACCGCGTAGACAAAAGCCGCACTAAACTTAGCGGAGGAACCGGCCTAGGACTTTCCATCGTAAAGCACATCGTTCAAGCCCATGGTAGTAAAATCCAAGTAGAATCGAAATTAGATAAGGGAACGAGTTTTAGCTTTAAGCTGGAGAAAGCGATATAAAAAGGCATTAGCCTTTTTATATCTCAAAGCACAAAGAATAAAGCAAAAAGCACAGAGTTGGAATACAAAAAGGGACGCGGTGCGTCCCTTTTTGTATGAATGTGGAAATGAAATTTAAATGGTGAATTTGAATGGTAAATGATGAATGGTAAATGGTAAATTAATTTTCATTCAACATTTACCACTCACCGTTTACCATTATTTTTCAGAGGTTTAAAAGGAATTTTGGTGATTCTTTTCAGAGGTTTAATAAAACAAATTCAGAAAAATATGGCGCAGCCCATTTTTTGAATTTGTTTTATTAAACCGCCCCTTCAGTCAACCTCTCCGCATTCTCCGCTATCCTCAACTGCTCGATAAAATCAGCAATTTCCCCATCCATTACGACAGGCAGGTTATATACGGTTAAGCCGATGCGGTGATCGGTGACCCGGCCTTGGGGGTAATTATATGTTCTGATTTTGTCCGAACGATCACCTGAGCCTACCATTAACTTACGATTGCCAGCAATTTCGGCGTTGCGTTTGGCTAATTCTATTTCATATAAACGAGAACGTAAAACGGTCATCGCTCGGTCAAAGTTTTTGATCTGGGAACGCTCATCCTGACATTGTACGACTAAACCAGACGGAATGTGAGTTACACGAACCGCGGAATAAGTGGTATTTACGGACTGACCACCTGCTCCAGAAGAACAGAAAGTGTCTTTCCGAATATCATTCATATTGATTTGGACGTCTACCTCATCTGCTTCAGGCATCACGGCAACCGTAGCGGCGGACGTGTGAATTCGGCCGGCTGATTCTGTTGCAGGAACGCGTTGAACACGGTGAACGCCGGATTCAAATTTCATTTTGGCATATACATCTTCGCCTTGAACAGACGCGATAATTTCTTTGTAACCGCCGGCTGTGCCGTCGGTGAAGTCCATGATTTGGAAAGTCCAGCCCATTTTTTCTGCATAACGCTGATACATCCTGAAGATATCTCCGGCAAAAATCGACGCTTCGTCGCCACCGGCACCGGCACGAACTTCGAGGATACAGTCCTTCGAATCGTTCGGATCGCGGGGAATTAACATCTCCTTTAAAACCTCTTGCATTTCTTTTTCCGCTGGAACTAATTCTTCTAATTCCGCTTTGGCCATATCGCGAAAATCCTCATCTTTTTCCGTAGCGATCACCTGTTTCGCCTCCTCGATGGAGCCTAGCAAGTTTTGGTAGGCCATATACTGGTCTACGATTTTTTGCAAATCCTTGTATTCCTTACTTAATGTCTTGAATCTCTTCAAGTCCGATACCACCTCTGGCATCGCAATTTGTTGCTCTACTTCTAAAAATCTTTCTCGGATGGCCTCCAGCTGCTCCAGCATAACATTTTGGTTTTAAAAAACGTTGCAAAGATAGTAATTAAATCCATTGCCCTTTGTGCTCGTTTAGAATACCTTTGTATATAATTCCCAAAACCATGAAAACAGCTTCCCTCCTTTTCGCTTTAATCGCTTTACAAGCCTGCGATTTTTCACAACGTATTGATACGGCGGCTGCCGTGAAGGAGATGAAATCGAGACAAGTGAAGCGGGTTTTACCTCAAGACATCGTCAATCAAGTGGACATGTGGGGACAAGAAATTCAATCTAAAGGTGCCACAAAACTGGATAGTGCGACGAAAGCATTGTCTATTTCTGTTCGAGTAGGAGCTCCAGCTAATTTGAAATCAACTTTTCAAGATGCGAAGATGGTGGAGATAATGGATGCGCTGGATTATTCTTTGGGCCAAAAACAAGACATTCCTCCATCTATCCAAAAAAATACCGCCGGAGATAGCCTATACTATTTTTATCCTTCTGAGGCAGGCAAAATTACGGTGCTAGGTTTTGCTAAGAATATCGTGATCCAAAACATGGATCGTCCCCTCATTAAATAAGGTTCCGCTCGAGGATTTGATTGATTTGGAAATTGATTTCCCGTAAATGTGGATCTGAAATTTCCTTAGAAAGCGGCTTGCCTGTAAAAAATGCCTGAACATGCTGTTGAACAAGCCCGTGTAATAAACTCGGGTCTAATTCAATAGATTGCAATAATTCTTGGGCATGAGACCACAGGTTTTGGGTCAAAACTCCTGCCAAAAGCATCGCCTTGTGAATCTTCTTACGCTCATCACCACTAACTAAATACATTGCATCTGTGATGTCTTTTGCCAAAGCAACCAAGGTATTTTGGGTTTCTTCAACTAATACCTCCAGGCAAATGGGCATGTTATCTAACTTGATTCTACGGCCTGATTCCAAGTGTTGTACAGGAAAAAAGACCCCCATCTGGTTCGTGCTCTCTCGAGCTGGATCGTATAATAAATTTGCTTCCGCTAAGGAAAATGTACCTGTTACGAGAACGAGTGTGGCATATTTTGGCAATAATAATTCTTTCAACACTTCCGAATAGGCCGTTTCTGGTACGCACAAGAAAAAAACGGTGGCGGCTGATTCAGAGAAATCTAAATCTTCTTGCACTTTCGCATTGTAAAGATAGGAAACCAAGTCTTTTGCCTTCGAAGGCTCTCGACTAAAAACTTCTTGAACAGAATTTCCGGCATTTTCTAGGGCCTTTGCGATATGCCAGGTGACATTGCCGGCTCCGATAAACGATATTTTAAAACTCATGTGGTGGTCTCCAGTTTAGCACCCACAAATGG
>CAIVPV010000177.1 GCA_903907915.1 uncultured Cytophagaceae bacterium | reverse complement strand
CCCCTTGCGGATCATCTTCCGTGACAATCACTAACATGTTTTTCCAATACGGCGTGTGCGATAAGAATTGCAACATGCGACCTAAGGCTAAATCATTATCGGCCATAAAAGAGGAGCGATACGGAAACCCCGCCGTGGAATCCAAATCCCCGCCGTGGTCATTAGGCAATTGAATCGTCACTAAAGCCGGCATTTTCTCTTTGCCACTCAGCCACTTTTCCGTGAACTCATGTTCGAATTGTTGCACTCGAAATTGATCCGGAATGCTCATATTAAATCCAGCATAATTATGGCTAGTATTTTTGAACAGTGCTTTTTGCATCGGCACCATCACGATGTGACCGGCACCCGTTAAGGTATCTGACCAGGATTCACGGACGTGCCCCGTTTCATTTGCTTCCCCAAAATTATAAAAAGGGATATTCTTGCGCTCTAATGCCTCCCAAATCCCCCCGATCTCCGCATAATCCTCCGGATCCATACTTCCCGTAGAACCTGGGAATCGACGCCCCGCGGCTTCTGAGAAGTAGTTAGCCGTCTTACTTACACTCGAATTTGTCTCCACCCATTCGTTCGGAATCACACCCATCATCCAGTGGTGACCGTGAATCGAGGCATCACTATCACAATAGAAATTATCGCTCATAGAGAAGGCTTTCGCAATCTGGTGGTGATTCGGTGTTACATCTACGTTTTTAAAGGTTTTACCTTTTTCGTAAACCGTTCTGTTTAGACCATATTTTGCAATCGTTGAATCGCCATTAGCCCCTTTAAACTGGCCAAAAAACTCATCAAACGTTCTATTCTCTTTTGTGATGTAAACGATATGTTTAATAGGGGATTGACCCGGTTTCGCAATCGAGAAGGTTTTATTGCCTCTTGAAGAGCCGTCCTTCACCACGAACGTGTTATTTTTAACTTGGGTTGTTAACTGAGCTAAACCTGTCGCAGACGGCATTGGAATCGCTTGGAAAGTGCCTAGCTGCACATCACCTATGTAGGTTCCTTGTTTAGGGGCCTTGTATCCAGCACCGCCATTGGGCCCTGCGCCATACCCGCGGCAAGACGTAACGTAAAGCGTCTTTTCGTCTGCTGATAATTTCACCCGCGTCGGCCCCCAACCGGTAGGAATAAATCCAAGTGTTTTTTGGGATGCTACATCGATCACCGCCACCGCATTCAAACCCAAAAGAGTGACATATAATTTTTTCTCATCCTTACTTAAGGTAAGGCCAAAAGGTAAATACCCCCGGCGCTTATCTAATAAGGTAGAAAACTGAATGGGAATATGTGCCTTGATTTTTTTGGTTTTATAATCGATGACCGCAATGTTATCGTTCGTCGCATTGCTCACATAAACAAATTGCGAACCCACCGCGATGGAATTTGGGCTAGAACCACCCACCACTTCCATTTCTTCTACCATCTCACCTAATTGAAAACCAGGTTTATATACTTTAACGGTTTGATTTGTCTGTAAATCAATCTGAAATACACTCATCGCCTCATCTGCCCTCGGATCCCCTAATCCCGGAATTTTTTTACCGTCTATAATTGTACCCTCGCGCGATTCTTTCGTATCATTTCCATACGGATGATGCGGAAT
>CAIVPV010000176.1 GCA_903907915.1 uncultured Cytophagaceae bacterium | reverse complement strand
CGGTCCAAACCATGGGCCACTACAAGCACGATGCGTCTGCCTTGAAAGTGCATTTTATGGTGGGTGCCGCTCACAAGTTTCACGGACCCAAGGGCGTCGGTTTCTTGTATGCAAAAGCAGGATCTAAATTCAGTCCATTAATGCACGGTGGCGCACAAGAGCGAAACCAGCGCGGTGGAACGGAAAATGTGTATGGGATGATTGGTATTGCCAAAGCCTTAGAAATGGCCTATGCCTCCATGGACGAGCACGAAGCCTACATCAAAGGTCTGAAAGCCTATTTCATCGAAGGATTACAAAAACAATTCCCCGGCATTTCCTTTAACGGAGCCTCTGGAGATGTAGAAAATAGTTTATATACGGTGCTTAATGTACGTTTTCCATCGGTGGCCGATGGAGACATGCTCTTATTTCAATTAGATATCGAGAAGATTTCGGCTTCAGGTGGTAGCGCCTGTTCCAGCGGTACGTCAGTGGGATCTCATGTGTTAACGGCCTTGAATCCGACGGCAACAGGTGCAGCGGTACGTTTTTCTTTTAGCAAAAATAATACCCGAACGGAAATCGATCGGGTATTAGAAGTATTGAAAAAAATTGTAGCCTAGTAGGCGCGAGCAAAAATAACTCTACGGCTGGAAGGTGCTCCCGTTAGGATGCATTTTCCAGCGTCCTCTTTAGCATCAAGAGGAATGCAGCGAATAGTCGCCTTTGTTAAATCTTTGATTTTCTCTTCGGTCTCCGATGTGCCATCCCAATGCGCTGAAAGGAATCCACCGTCTTCGATTTTAGCCATAAACTCGTCCCAGCTATTCACTTCGAAGGTATTCGCAGCTCTGAAATCGAAGGCTTTTTGATAGATGTTACGTTGGATGTCTTCCAAAGTGTCCACAATCACGTCTTCAATTCCTTCAAACGGCATACTCGTCTTCTCTCTCGTATCACGACGGGCTAATTCAATCGTTCCATTTTCCATATCTCTATTTCCAATGGCTAATCGAATCGGAACCCCCTTCAATTCGTATTCAGCGAATTTAAATCCAGGACTCTGGTTTTCTGTGAAATCAAATTTCACGGAAACGCCGCGCTTTTTCAAAGCCTTCACTAAAGGATTAATGCGCGCTTTGATATTTTCTAATTGCTCGTCTCCTTTGTAGATCGGTACAATCACTACTTGAATCGGAGCTAATTTAGGAGGCAAGACTAAACCTTGGTCATCCGAATGAGCCATAATCAGGGCACCTACTAAACGGGTAGAAACACCCCAAGAGGTTCCCCATACATAATCCAATTGGTTCTCCTTATTAACGAATTTAACGTCGAAGGCTTTAGCGAAGTTTTGGCCCAAAAAGTGCGATGTTCCCGCCTGAAGCGCTTTCCCATCTTGCATCATGGCTTCGATGCAATAGGTTTCATCCGCTCCTGCAAAACGCTCGTTCGCCGTTTTAATACCTTTTAATACCGGCATCGCCATGAAAGTCTCTGCGAATTCCGCATACACCTCTAACATCTGCTCGGTTTCTTCAATCGCTTCTTGTTTCGTCGCGTGCGCCGTGTGGCCTTCTTGCCACAAAAATTCTGCCGTACGCAAGAATAAACGCGTACGCATTTCCCATCTTACTACGTTTGCCCATTGATTGATTAATAAAGGCAAATCACGGTAGGATTGAATCCAGTTTTTATAGGACGACCAAATCACCGTTTCCGACGTTGGTCTCACAATTAATTCTTCTTCTAATTTTGCGTCCGGATCGACGATAACCCCACCACCATTCGGATCATTTTTTAGTCGGTAGTGTGTTACTACCGCACATTCTTTGGCAAAACCCTCTACGTGTGACGCCTCTTTCGAAAGGAAAGATTTAGGGATGAAAAGTGGGAAATAGGCATTCGAGTGGCCTGTTTCTTTGAACATATCATCTAAGGCACGTTGCATTTTCTCCCAAATGGAATAGCCATAAGGTTTAATGATCATACAGCCTCTCACAGCTGAATTTTCAGCTAGATCTGCTCTCTTGACTAATTCGTTGTACCACTCAGAATAATTGTCAGCGCGGCTCGGTAGGGATTTACTCATAAATATTGTTAAAATCGTAATATAGTATCCGTTTTTTCGTTTACTTTACGTTTGAAAAATGGAACGTTACAAAGATACGTTTTGTTATGCT
>CAIVPV010000175.1 GCA_903907915.1 uncultured Cytophagaceae bacterium | reverse complement strand
CTGTTCCACAAATTCAAGAGAAATTACTGACGATCCTTTCGTCTTACCCCAAAGTATCAGGCGCACAACAGCCCTATGCTAGCAATGCCTTGCAGCAAGTGTTTACGAAAGCGGAGGCTTTGAAATCGGAATTTGGCGATTCGTATGTGAGCGTAGAAATTCTATTTCTGGCTTTAATCGAATCCAAAGATGCCATTACTGACTTATTGAAGTCTTTAGGCATCACGAGTGCAAATTTTAAAAAATCCATCAAAGAACTAAGAGGAAATAGAAAAGTGAACGATCCACATGCAGAAGGAACTTACCAGTCTTTGGAAAAATACGGTAAGAATTTAAATGATTTAGCGAAAGCCGGAAAAATTGATCCGGTCATCGGACGTGACGAAGAAATTCGCCGGGTCTTACAGATATTATCCCGTAGGACGAAGAATAACCCCATTCTTTTAGGAGAACCTGGTGTAGGTAAAACCGCCATTGTAGAAGGCCTAGCCCAACGTATCGTTTCTGGTGACGTACCCGAAAACTTGAAATCCAAGATCGTGATGTCTCTCGATATGGGACTTTTAGTGGCAGGAGCGAAGTACAAAGGGGAATTTGAGGAGCGTTTAAAAGCCGTCATTAAGGAAGTCACTGATTCTGATGGGGAGATCGTTCTTTTCATCGATGAGATCCATACCTTGATCGGTGCTGGTGGTGGAGGCGAAGGCGCGATGGATGCGGCAAACTTGTTAAAACCCGCTTTGGCACGTGGCGAGCTGCATGCGATTGGAGCGACTACGTTGAAAGAGTACCAAAAATACATTGAGAAGGACAAAGCATTGGAGCGTCGTTTTCAATCCGTTTTAGTGGAAGAACCCGATGTCGCAGATGCGATTTCTATTCTTCGTGGTATAAAAGACAAATACGAATTACACCATGGCGTGCGTATTCAGGATGACGCGGTTATCGCTGCGGTGGAATTATCGAATCGCTACATTTCGGATCGTTTTTTACCAGATAAAGCGATCGATTTAATGGATGAAGCAGCCGCCAAAATGCGTTTAGAGATTGATTCCGTTCCAGAAGAAATCGATGATATTCAACGCAAGATCATGCAATTAGAGATCGAACGCGAAGCGATTCGCCGGGAGAATAATAAGGAGAAGGAGACGATCTTAACGCGCGATTTAGCAGATTTATCAGAGAAAAGAGATGAGTTGAAGGCCAAATGGCAAGCAGAAAAATCTGTTCTAGATATAGTTCGTGCTGAAAAGGAAAAAATTGATCGTTTGAAACTAGAGGCAGAACAAGCGGAGCGCCAAGGCGATTACGGCAAGGTAGCGGAGATTCGCTATGGTCGATTAGTCGAGTCGGAGCAAAAGTTGAAAGATATGCAAGCGCAGTCAGCGGGAGAAAACTCGATGCTGCAAGAAGAGGTGACGGCGGAAAATGTGGCAGAAGTAGTGGCCAAATGGACCGGAATTCCAGTTAGTCGCATGTTGCAAACGGAGGTGGAGAAATTATTGCATTTGGAAGACGAATTGCATAAGCGGGTGGCAGGTCAAGACCAAGCCATCGAGATGGTTTCGGATGCGGTTCGCCGTTCTAGAGCAGGTTTGCAAGACCCTAAACGTCCCATTGGTTCTTTCATTTTCTTGGGTACGACGGGTGTGGGTAAGACGGAATTAGCCAAAACTTTGGCCTCCTACTTATTCAACGATGAAAACGCCATGGTACGCATCGACATGTCCGAATTTCAAGAACGACATTCCGTAAGTCGTCTAGTGGGAGCGCCTCCGGGATACGTGGGTTACGATGAGGGCGGACAATTAACGGAAGCCGTACGCCGCAAACCTTATTCGGTCGTGTTATTAGATGAGATTGAAAAGGCGCATCCAGATGTTTGGAACATCTTATTGCAGGTTTTAGATGAAGGTAGATTAACGGATAATAAGGGTCGCACGGCGAACTTTAAGAACACGATCATCATTATGACTTCTAATATCGGTAGCCACTTGATTCAAGAGAAAATGGCGTTGATGGAAGGCTGGAATAACGCGTTGATTTTAGAGGAGACTAAAGAAGAGGTGATGACTTTGTTAAAGCAAGTCGTTCGTCCTGAATTTTTGAACCGGGTGGATGAAGTTGTCTTATTCGAACCATTGACCCTGGAACATGCGCGCAAAATTTTAGCGATCCAGTTCAAAGAAGTTCAAAAACGCTTAGCAGATCAACACATCACCTTAGATGCCTCAGAAGAGGCTTTGAATAAGCTTGCTTCAGATGGTTACGATCCTAATTACGGTGGTCGTCCTATGAAACGGGTGCTTCAAAAAGCGGTGCTGAATGAATTGTCTAAGGCTATTTTAGCCGGCAAAATCGTCAAGGATTCTGCGGTGATGATGGAGTTGGATGCTTCAGGAGAGCTTACATTTGAAAACGTTATTGTAGAGGTTTAAATTTTCAAAGACCAAAGTTCAAAGTTCAAAGTTGGTATCAAAAAAGCGGCAATTGCCGCTTTTTTGACGTATAGAAAACATTTCTGAATTTATCCCCGCAGGGGATTCCATCTTTGTTCTTTGAACTTTGCTCTTTTAAATTTGATTTTGCAAGCAGACCATCCTTGTAAACCGATAAATCGCCTGCGTTCCCACACTGGTACTCTTTGAATCCGTGGTCGCCGGGAATGGCCCACCGTGCACCATAGCGCCTGAAACTTCGACGCCTGTGGGGAAACCATTGAAAAGTAAACGACCCACTTTTTGTAGCAAGGCATCTACGAGTTCTTCCGAAATCTCGGCTTTAGTCCCATGAATAGTTCCCGTTAATTGTCCATCTAGTGATTCGATAAATGTCAGCATTTCTGCTTCATTTTCCACCAAAATAGCCACCGTGCAAGGACCAAAAACTTCTTCTAAAATCTCCCGATTTAAGGTGGCAGCATCTGCAAAAAATAGGGCAGGGGAAGGGAGCTCGCGCGAGGTTAATTTCTTCGCGTGTTTCGCAAGGTTAGCAACGCCGGCAGTATAAGCCGCAGCAATTCCAGGCGTTAAAAACGTGCCTAAAGGCAATTTATCTAATTCCGCAGCAAGCAAATCGAGGAAGCTCGCGTCTTTTTTCTGTAAAATTAATAGGCCAGGATTGGTACAAAATTGACCTACACCCAGGCATACAGAACCGGCAAGCCCAGCAGCTAATGCGGCTGGATCTTTGGCGATTTTATTCGATAATAAGATAACTGGGTTTACTGATCCCATTTCCGCATAAACCGGAATCGGGTGTGCTCTGCGTACTGCTAAGTCATATAATGCTTTTCCACCTCGATACGACCCGGTGAAACCAACTGCCTGAATGTCTGGGTGCTGAACTAAATGAGATCCTACCTCGTTCGAAGAACCGTGAATCAAGGCGAAAACGCCCGCTGGTAAACCGCAAGAAGCGACCGCCTTAGAAATCGCTGAGCCTACTAATTCCCCTGTTTTGGGATGCGCAGGGTGTGCCTTGAATACGACAGGGCAACCGGCAGCAAAGGCAGAAATAGTATCACCACCTGCTACAGAAAAGGCTAAAGGAAAGTTACTTGCCCCAAAAACAGCGACAGGGCCTAAGGGGATTTGGGTTTGAAATAAATCCGGTTTAGGTAAGGGTGCACGGTCCGGCATCGCGGGATCATGGATTTCCTTTTTCCATGAGGGATTCGAGATGAAGTCTGCGAAGGCTTGGATTTGGCCTGTTGTACGACCTCTTTCTCCGGTAATTCTAGCCTCAGGGAGGTTTGATTCTGCGCAGGCGCTTTGGATTAATTCATCACCT
>CAIVPV010000174.1 GCA_903907915.1 uncultured Cytophagaceae bacterium | reverse complement strand
GTATGCCAAACAACCCCCTGCCCCACAATCGCCCCAAACATCGCAATTAACATTAAGCGGCGATTCGCCTTACTCGCAAAAGCCTCTTTTAAAGGGTTTTCGGAGAGTCGCCCTTCGGCCTTGAGTTTGGAGAAAAGCGGCGACTCGTCCATGTTTCGTCTAATGAAGTAGGACACAATCACTAGAATACCGGAAAGCGCAAAAGGCACCCGCCAGCCCCAGTCCTTAAAGGCCGCATCACCTAAAAGCTGCTGCGTCGCTAAGATGACCAGGATGGAGACGAAGAAACCGAGCGTGGCGGTCGTTTGGATGTAGGACGTGTACTTCCCGCGTTCGGCGTCTGGTGCATATTCCGCGACGTAAGTCGCGGCGCCCCCATACTCGCCCCCTAAGGCTAATCCTTGGATGATTCTTAATGCCAAAAGCACAGCCGGAGCCACCAACCCAATCTTCTCATAACTCGGTATAAACGCAATCGCAAACGTCGACCCACCCATCAAAAGCAGCGTCAACAAAAACGTATACTTCCTCCCTATCAAATCCCCCAGCCTCCCAAAAAGCACCCCACCAAAAGGCCTCGCCACAAACCCCGCCCCAAAAGCCGCCAAAGTCGAAATAAACGCCGCCGTCGGATCCTCCTTCGGAAAGAAACTCAACGAAATAATCGCACTCAAACTCCCAAAAATATAGAAGTCATACCACTCAATCACCGTCCCCACACTCGACGCCACAATCACCTGCCACAACTTCTTAATGGGTACTTTATTATTATCGAACTCTTGCATATCGTATTCTCAATTTCTTCCTAAAAATACAGAAAATATCACAATCGCCGCCATTTCAATTGCCCTAATTCCATTCGAATTTCACTACCTTTCCCCCATGAATTCGGATACACTCGATCTTATCGCCTCCTATTTCCTGAAAAAAGCGCAAATTCAACGCGCCTGGCTCTTTGGCTCCCACGCCCGTGGTACCCAATCGCCCACTAGCGACATCGACATTCAGATCCAAGTTTTCAGAAACACCCCCTTTACCCTCTTTGACCTAGCCGAAATCCAACAAGATCTCTCCCTACTTACTTGTAATAAGGTAGATCTCGTTATGTTAGGCGCCCCATTAAAGAGTATAACAAAACAACTTAACCACGACAAAATTTTAATTTATGAAAACCTTAGCCCCAAGCTCGAAAGAGCGAATCTCACGCTATTAAAATGGATGTGATCTGGGATACTACTTTGGTGGTAATTCCTGAACTAAAACTGGTAATATTAGCTCTGAAGAGCCTATAAGCTGTTTTAGTTAAATTAACTCTTATTTCTATAAATAGTTTTTTGAGGTATTGACACGAACTGTCAATACCTCAAAATAGCAAAAACAATTTCAACTAAAAACAACCACTATGAAAAAGAACATCACAACATTAGATCAAATGATCGAAGAACATTACGGTAAGGTAGGTTCAGCTTCCAGAAATGAATTCGAATGGGGGGCGCAGCTTTTCAAAATAAGCGCTATGATTAAAATAGCTCGACAAAAACTTGAAATGACGCAAGAAGAATTTGCAGTAAAATGCGTTACATCTAAGTACATCATTTCAATTGCAGAAAATAACCTCGTAGAAATCCGGATTTCAACTTTACAAAAAATTGTTGAATTAGGCCTTGGAGGCCGATTAGTAATAAATATCAAGCTCTGATTTTACATTATCAGTAAGCTGTTAGGTTAGGGGGATTGGAGGGAATACATTTGGAACACCAAACCACTAATCAATATGTTTAACCACTTCTCTAGATACCTGAAGCTCATCCGTGCCGTTCCGCTGCACG
>CAIVPV010000173.1 GCA_903907915.1 uncultured Cytophagaceae bacterium | reverse complement strand
GTGCTTGATCCTGATTCCAAAATCGTCTCGATCTCGTTCTCTGTAATAACAGTATCACGCTCGATCAAGATTTCGTTACGGTCGATAGAAACTACCTCACCTGTATCTTCATCTACGAAGTCTTCTTGCCACGTTTTCAAAACCCTCGCAGCTAAGCGACGACCTACCGTAGTTTTCAAATTCTTCTTATCCACCTTCATTTCTTCAGCTAAGCCAAATAAATCAAGGATATCCTTGTCATTACCATAACCAATCGCACGAAGCAATACAGTTACTGGGAATTTCTTTTTACGGTCGATGTACGCATACATCACATTGTTAACGTCCGTTGCAAATTCAATCCAAGAACCCTTGAATGGAATGATACGAGCCGAATACAATTTAGTACCATTTGTGTGCTTCGATTGCGCGAAGAATACACCTGGTGAACGGTGCAACTGAGAAACGATGACACGCTCAGCGCCATTGATCACGAAGGATCCACGTTCTGTCATGTAAGGAATGTTTCCTAAGAATACTTCCTGTTCGATGGTTTGGAAATCCTCGTTGTCTGTATCATTACAGATCAAGCGTAATTTCGCTTTTAAAGGTACTGAATACGTTAAACCGCGGTCGATACACTCATCTACCGAATACTTCGGCGGATCTACAGAGTAGTCAACGAACGATAAAACGAAATTTTCCCGCGAATCCGCGATTGGAAAATTCTCAGCAAACACTTTAAATAAACCTTCGTCAGTACGATTCTCGGCAGCTGTTTCTAGCTGGAAAAAATCCTGAAAGGATTTGATTTGGATATCCAGAAAATCTGGATAATCGATCACAGACTGCGTTTTTGCAAAGCTGTGTCTTCCGGTGGCAGTGATGTTACTCAAGGCTATATACGTTTTAAATTAAATGAATAAGGGCCCTTAGGGCACAATTTAAAGCTGAAATGCCTCGTAGATGAAAAAATGATTCCCCTTTGCGTTTCCCCTACGATAAAGGAATTGTGTTTCAGAAATCATTTCTTTTTGGATAGGTCCGTAGACTTGTACCCTAAAATAGCCTGCAAAGGTACTGATAATTTTTTGAGATGCAAGGGAGGTGTCGTTTTTTTATTTGAAATTGCTTGCAAGAAAGCATAGAGCATAAAGCACAAAGAATAAAGTTGGAGTCACTATAGGCGACGCATTTAAGAAATGTTGTGGTTTTCTTTTTTATCAATATGAAAATGGGGCTTCAGCCTCATTTTTAACCAACTTTATTCTTTGTGCTTTATTCTTTATGCTTTAAAATCATCCACTAATGAAAAATAAGATCCACTACTACCTCCGCTTCGTCCTCGCCTACACACACGACGAGATAAAAGGGATTATTGTTCTCTTCTTTATGATGGGAATCTATGTGGTCTACTATATAGGAAGCGAGTACTATAGTAAGGAGCAGGAAAGGTTGGCATTTAATCCGGTGGTTTGGGAGGCGAATTATAAGGAGATAAGGCCGAAGTCCGGAGGGAGAGAGTCCGGAGGGAATGAGTCCGGAGGCTATAAGTCCGGAGGCCGGCGGAAAGCTTGGGTTGACTATACAAGTTATAAATCCGGAGGGAAAGAGTCCGGAGGCCACAGGAGGCAGCAGGCGATTGATATCAATACCGCGGACTCGGCGGCTTGGGTGGCGCTGAATGGAATTGGTCCTGGGTTTGCCAAAAGGATCATCACCTATCGGGAGAAATTGGGTGGGTTTTACCAGGTGGATCAATTGAAAGAGGTCTATGGCTTGGACTCGGTTTGGGTAAAAGAAAATAAGGCCTTATTAAAGGTAGGGGCAGGAGTTTACCGTTTTTTGAAAATTAATCAGGTGGAATGGAAAGATTTCAAGCATCCGTATTTGCCCTATGGGCAGTCGAAGGTGGTTTTGGCCTATAGAAAACAGCATGGTCCGCTGAAGGATTTCGAATCATTGCAGCAAATACAATTACTAGATCAGGTGGCGTGGAGGCGATTGAAACCTTACCTCAGCTTTGCTGCTCCATTGCAGGCACCTTGATAATAAGTAGAAAAGCCGTAATTTAGTAGCCTATTACTTACACATCAACGAAACAATATGTCCTCAGGAGTTTTTCAAGTTCCTACACCTGTGAATGAGCCGATTTTACAATACGGCGCGAATTCAGCGGAACGCATAAAATTAAAGCAAGCCCTTACTGGGTTGCGGAATAAGCAAATCGATGTGCAGATGCGTATCGCAGGTCGTTCTGTGAAGGGGGCCAAAAAAGTCGCCATGACTTGCCCGCACGATCACCAACATATATTAGGTCATTATTACGAAGGAGGAAAAGCAGAGGTTGCTCAGGCGATTGATGCGGCTTTGGCGGCTAGATCCGCTTGGTCATCAATGCCTTGGGAGGAACGCGCTGCGATATTTTTGAAGGCGGCAGATCTTTCGGCGACTAAATATAGAATGCAATTAAATGCGCGCACGATGTTAGGTCAATCGAAGAATGCCTACCAGGCGGAAATTGATGCGGCCTGTGAGTGGATTGATTTCTTACGTTTTAACGTGCATTATGCACAACAAATTTATAGCCAACAGCCCATTTCTTCACCGGGTGTATGGAATCGCTTGGAATACCGTCCTTTAGAGGGTTTCGTTTATGCCTTGACTCCCTTTAATTTCACGGCGATTGCGGGGAATTTACCAGCGGCGCCGGCATTGATGGGGAATACGGTCGTTTGGAAGCCGTCGCCTACGCAGGTTTATTCGGCGGGATTATTGATGGATATTTTAGAGGAGGCAGGTTTGCCGGCTGGCGTTATTAATTTAGTGCTAGCGGATGGCCCAGAAGCGGGAGAAGTGGTGTTTGCGCACCGGGATTTTGCGGGAATTCACTTTACGGGATCGACAGGTGTGTTTCAGACGATTTGGAAGAATATAGGCCAAAACATCGCCAACTATAAATCGTATCCTCGAATTGTAGGCGAAACCGGGGGAAAGGACTTCGTTGTAGCCCATTCTTCTGCAGATCCACAAGCTTTAACGACCGGTTTGATCCGTGGTGCCTTTGAATACCAAGGCCAAAAATGTTCCGCCGCCTCGCGTGCCTACGTTCCAGCCTCTTTATGGCCAGCCGTAGAAGCACAATTGAAAACGGATTTAGCTGCCATCAAAATGGGCGGCACGGAAGATTTCGAAAACTTCGTGAACGCAGTAATCGACGCGAAAGCCTTCGCCAAAATCACCTCCTACATAAGTGAAGCAAAAAAATCCCCTGAAGTCACCATCGTTTCCGGCGGAAACTTCGATGATTCGAAAGGTTATTTCGTGGAGCCTACCGTCTTATTAACGACTAATCCGACCTACCGCACGATGGTAGAGGAGATCTTTGGCCCCGTTTTAACTATCTATGTATATAATGACGCTGATTGGAAAGAGACATTAGCCTTAGTAGACTCGACGTCAGCGTATGCTTTAACAGGCGCGATTTTCGCGCAAGATAAATATGCGATGCTGGAAGCAATGAAAGTCTTAGAAAATGCCGCAGGGAATTTATATTTAAATGATAAGTGTACGGGAGCCGTGGTGGGCCAGCAGCCTTTCGGCGGCGCGCGTGCCTCTGGAACGAATGATAAAGCAGGTTCTTATTTGAATTTATTACGTTGGGTTTCGCCGCGTACGGTGAAGGAAGTCTTCGTTTCGCCTACGGATTTTAGGTACCCCTTCTTAGAAAAGTAATAATCTTATTATTGCCAAATAAAGTCCAAATCCTCGCAGAATTAATTTTTGCGAGGATTTTTTCATTTTTTATTTCATTTCTTCTCTTTGATTTTCAGTGTTTTAGGCAATTCTTCTTAAAAAGTTTCACAGGCAGACTTGCGTTTAAAAAATTAATCCTACATCTTTGCACTCCCAATCGCTAGGAACAGAAGGTTTCTAGGGCAAGACTGAGAG
>CAIVPV010000172.1 GCA_903907915.1 uncultured Cytophagaceae bacterium | reverse complement strand
GTTGTTGTCTTCCACACATAAGGCGTCGCTCCTGATTCAAAAACGGACACAATTCCTTTTGCTTCGGTTGGATACTTTTTCAGCGATGGATAGGTTGTTGCCGAAATGTAGGAGTCATTGTTTGGATCTAAAATCTTCTCCGTTAACGGATCCGCCACCGCTAATTTCCCGTCCACCCAATATTGATAGGCCACTTCTTTGCCAGCCTCTTGAACTCCTAAATCAATCCAATAGCGCAAGCCATCTGCCGTACGTTTCATTAAGTAAGCTGGTAGAGCCGACCAATTCGAAAATTCTCCGATGGCATAAACGAACGAGGTCGAAGGAGCATATAAACACAATACCACCTTGTTCCCCACATAATTCACCCCATCTTTAATTCCAGCCGGCAATGCTTCCGTCACCACTAAAGGCTTCGTTAAAATGCGTACGGAATCCTTTAAGGTGTTTGAACCCGAAGTTCCTTCTAAAATCAACGTATGTAATTTGCCTTTTTCAGTACCTAAAGCATAGGTATAATTGATGGAATCGGAAGACGCCGCAGAAGCCAGCACTGTCCCGGCTGACTTCAGACTGATGGATGAAGTCGCGGAAAATTTCGCACGGACGTTCACAGAAATTCCCGCCTCCGCTAAGGTAAATGACTCCGTAGGTGAAAGCCATTTCAAGGCATAAGCACCTGCATATAGTTTCAGAATAAAATCCTCTGTCTGCGCTTTACCATCTCCGCTTTTTAAAAGCAAGCCTAACTTCACAATCGGATTTCCAGCTGGTACATTGAAATAGGATCGCGGGTTTAATTTAATCGACCACTTATCATTGCCTAAGGAGGTCATCTTTCCTTTTTCAAAAGGAACGCTGAAGTTGGTTTGGCCAGCAGGCTGGTATTTAAAGGCATCTCCTGGATCCGCATCTCCGGCACCGGACCATAAAAAGACGTCGCTGGTTTTGCCTAAAAGACCAGAAGCCCGCGAATCTTTTGCGAGCTTCAAATCAAAAATTAAGGTAATCTCTTTATCACCCGTGGGGAAAATTTCCTCTGTTGTTACTTGCGCAAAAGCAGAGAAAGAGAAAAGTAGGACGAATAAGATCCTCATCGGATTTCAAAGATTTGAGCCGATCTACCTGGCACGCTCAGTGTTTTAGAAAAAACTACATCTGTGGATTCCATCACATTGTGTGCCTTCGCCCCAGCTGGCAAAATTTCTTCGTAATGACTCAAGTCGATCGCCCGAGCATCGGCGTTTTTGTTCAACACCACCATGACTTTGGCCTTATCCGTATAACGGAAATAGACGTAAACGCCGTTTCCTTCTCCGGAATTCTCTGGTCCAAAATGCAACAATTTTCCCTTGTGAATCGCCTCAGAGCCTTTTCTCCAGTTCAACATCTTCTTAAAGAAATCCTGTGTCGCCTTCTCATCTGCCGTCATATTCGCACCCGTAAAGGCATTCTTCACATCGCCAGCCCAGCCACCTGGGAAGTCACCGCGAATCTCACCATGCTCATTTGACTTAGGGTTAGACATCAAAATTTCTGTACCGTAGAACACCTGCGGAATTCCACGCGTCGTAAAAATATACGTCATCGCCATGCGCAAAAGTGCTTGGTCATGCTTCATCTGTGTGTAGACGCGGGACATATCATGGTTATCCATAAATACGACCAAATTATCTGGATTCGCATAGACTAGATCGTTCGAAATGGCACTGTAGATTTTGTTCAAACCTTTGCCCCAGTCCTTATCATTTTCGTTCATCGCCTCAGAAATCGCATTCTGCAATGGGAAGTCCATCAAAGCCGGTAACGACGATTTATAGCCGTCGCGGTTCACTTTTCCACGCTGCCAGTACGAGGTGATGATCGGATTAGACGACCACTCCTCTCCTACTAAATTCAAATTAGGATATTCGTTTAACACGGCATCAGACCACATAGTCGCGAATTCCTTCGTCGAATACGGGTAGGTATCGATGCGAAGTCCTCCTAAATGAGCGTATTCAATCCACCAAATCGTGTTTTGGATAATGTATTGCTGCATGAACGGATTTTTCTGATTCAAATCCGGCATAGCTGGCACGAACCAACCTTCCGTCTGTAATTTCGCATCGTATTTCGACACGTGTGGATCCTGAACCGTCTCGCGGCGGTGTGTCGTCGATGTAAATTTTCCACCAAAATTAATCCAATCCTTGAACGGCTTATCTTCCATCCACCAATGGCCATTCCCGCCATGATTTAAGATAATATCTTTGATCAAATACATGCCATTCGCCTCCATCTTCATCCCTAATTCGCGGTATTCTTCATTCGTCCCAAAACGACGGTCTATCTTATAATGATCCGTTATTCCATACCCGTGATAACTTTCTAGCGTTTGGTCATTTTCTACCACCGGCATATTCCAGATAGCCGTAAATCCCATATTTTTTATGTAATCCAAATGGTCAATAATTCCTTTCAAATCCCCACCGTGGCGATCATACAGCGCAGCCCGATTCAAGGACATATCGCGCATTCCTGCGAATTTATCATTCGCCGGATTACCATTTGCAAAGCGATCTGGGGTAATTAAATAGATGACATCTTTCGTAGAATAAGACGAACGATTCGCTGAATTTTTCGCCCGAGCCTCCAAGGAATAATTTACCGTATGAATCACGGCGCCATTCTTTTTAATCACCAAAGGATACGTTCCCGCCTGAGCTCCCGCCTCCACAATCAAGTCGACAAATAAGTAATTCGGGCTATCGCCGTTGCTTACTTTTTTCACGGTCAAACCTTTCTTCGAGGACGTCACAACACCTCCGCTAAGGTCTTTACCTTTAATCAATAATTGTAAATTCGGGTTCTTCATCCCCACCCACCAATTCAGTGGTTCCACGCGTAAGTCTTGAGAAATGAGGGAGAAAGAGGCGCAAAAAAGGAGGCCCAGAAAAAGGACTTTTTTCATAAAATAAATTAATAGTGAATGATTGAAGGGCAGTATTATTGCTTATACGAAAATAGGCAAAAATAGCGATACGACGGAGCATTCACGGAAGAATCCTATATTATCGATGTACCGATAAGTAAAATATTTCCGATAAATTTGGTATTATTCATCAAATTGGAGATATTTGCTAGGAAAACGAGCCTCAATGGCCTAAACGACTAATTATTCAAATAATACAAATATAAATTACCTATTTTATGTGTGGAATCGTAGCGTACATCGGAAATCAGGCAGCTTATCCCATTATTTTAAAGGGCCTAAAGCGCTTGGAATACCGTGGATATGATAGTTCTGGTATTGCCTTATTTGGCGATATGGTGAACACATTTAAGAAAAAAGGCCGCGTGGTCGAGCTGGAGGCTTGGGATGAGGAAATCATTTCTACCGCTACAGTGGGCATCGGTCATACTCGTTGGGCAACCCACGGTGAGCCATCAGATGCGAATGCGCATCCGCATAGCTCGAACAGTGGTCGTTTGACTTTGGTACATAACGGTATCATCGAAAACTACGCTTCTTTAAAACAAGAATTAGTCCAAAAAGGCTACACATTCAAGAGCGAGACGGATACAGAGGTTTTGGTGAACTTCATCGAAGACATCCAAATCAACAACAATTCCTC
>CAIVPV010000171.1 GCA_903907915.1 uncultured Cytophagaceae bacterium | reverse complement strand
TCACATCCTGGGGCTGGAGAAGGTCCCAAGGGTTCGGCTGTTCGCCGATTAAAGTGGCACGCGAGCTGGGTTCAGAACGTCGTGAGACAGTTCGGTCCCTATCTGTTGTGGGCGTAGGAATATTGACAGGTTCTGACTTTAGTACGAGAGGACCGAGTTGGACTGACCGCTGGTATATCAGTTGTTCTGCCAAGGGCATAGCTGAGTAGCCACGTCGGGACCAGATAAGCGCTGAAAGCATCTAAGTGCGAAACTGACCTGAAGATGAGTATTCCATGAAGGGTCCGTGTAGACGACACGGTTGATAGGCTACAGATGTAAAGGCAGTAATGTCAAAGTCGAGTAGTACTAATTACCCGAAAGCTTACCATTTTTTAAACTTTTACTTTTTAATTTATCTCACAATATGGAAAAAGGCTGATTCGATTAAGCAATAAACTTCTGTGCATATTTGATGTACTTTTAGCTAAGCCAATAAATCGAAGCAGCAACCTTGATAAGAATATGGAGCCGATAGGACGGGTGTTCACCTCTTCCCATCTCGAACAGAGAAGTTAAGCCCCGCACCGCTGATGATACTGGGATCAAACCCGGGAAAGTAAGTAAGCTCCAAGTTATTATTGAAAGACCTGCACGTAAGTGTGGGTCTTTTTTTATGCCTACAAACGAGTAGCCAGTAGACAGTATCCAGTAGTCAGTAACCTGGAAATGTAGAGTAAAGAGTAGAGAGTATAGAGCAAAGAGTAGAGATATGGTATAAAAAAGAGGCTACCGCCTCGTTTTTTATTCATTGCTGAAATATTTGCCCGCGCACTTTGCTCTTTGAACTTTGCTCTTTGCACTTTGCTCTTTGAACTTTGCACTTTGAACTTTGCTCTTTGAACTTTGCCTATCGACTTCGGACTAATTCCCTCCGGACTAGTGGCCACCATTCACCACTTACCATTCACCATCTATTCTCTCTACTCTATTATCTATACTCTACACATTGAGCATGTTCCCTGAATCAATAAATTGCTCTCTTGTTTGCTAAAGCCAGCGGGAAGGACGATGCTTGGGATATGAACTGTTTCTAAACAGGTGGTTTGACCGCATTGATTGCACTTGAAATGCACATGGTCGTGTTGGTGTTGATGATCACCTTGATGGCAAAGTTCTTTGCATAAGGCATACTTTACTCCACCATTATCATCTAGTACTTTGTGGAGTAGACCTTGTGTTAAAAAGGTTTTTAAGGTTCGGTAAATGGTTACGCGGTCGTATTTATCACTTAGTTTTTGTTCTATGTCACCTTGACTTAAGGCATAATCAAAGCCTTGAAAGGTAGACAATACGTCTAACCTACAAGGGGTTGGTCTTAAATCGAAGTCGGAAAGTGAATAGGAGGAACTCATTTAGCCTAAATGTTCAGTTTGCAATTTGACCATATTTTGGTAAATACCCGATTTCTTTTTCATTAATTGCTCATGTGAGCCAGATTCAACTATTTTGCCTTCTTCCATGACAAGGATTAAATCGGCTGAGCGAATGGTCGATAAACGGTGAGCAATTATCAAGCTAGTTCGGTTTTTCATTAACTCTTCGAGAGCTGATTGAACCCATTTTTCGGATTCGGAATCAAGGGCGCTAGTGGCTTCGTCTAACAGTAAGAATTTGGGATTTTTCAAGATGGCGCGGGCGATGGCGATGCGCTGTCTTTGGCCCCCTGATAATTTCACCCCTCTTTCGCCTACGAGCGTATCCCATTTCTCTGGAAATGATTCGATAAATTCTTTTGCGTAAGCTAATTCGGCTGCAGATTCAATTTCTTCTTGCGTTGCTCCTGGTTTTCCATAGGCAATATTTTCGCGGATGGTTCCTCCGAAAAGTAGCACTTCCTGTGGTACCAGGGCAACCATTTTACGCCATTCGGTGATATCAATGTCTGTGATGGGACGTTCGCCTAAAGAGATAGTGCCGGCTGACGGCTCGTAGAAACGCATAAATAATTGCGCTAATGTTGATTTTCCCGTTCCAGACGTTCCAACGATGGCAACCTTGTGACCTGGTTCAATAGTAAAGTTGATCCCTTTGATGATCTTAACGGAGGGGCGAGAAGGGTAAGAGAACTCGAGGTCTTGTACCTTTATTTGTCCAAATGTGACCGCAGAAGCAGAGGAATCACGTGTTAAATCAATCTCCGATGGATCTTCTAAGATTTCTAGAATTCGATCTGAAGCGCCAATCGTCTTTTGTAATTGTGCATAAATGTCGCCTAATCCTCCCACGGATCCTCCGATGAAGGCGGTATAAAATATGAAGGTCAATAAGTCTGCTAGGATTAATTCACCTTGAGCAACTAAGGATGCACCATACCAAACCACGCCCACAATGCCGCCAAACAAGGCAAAAATAATGAAGCTGACAAAGCCACCGCGTAGTGTTGCGGCTTTCAAGGCTTCACCTAAAACTTTATTTAGGGATGAAGTGTAGCGGTCGACTTCGTATTTTTCGTTCGTAAATGCTTTGACGGCTTGAATGGATGTCAAGGTTTCTTCTACAATAATGTTGGTATTAGCGAGTTCATCCTGGGCTTTTTTGGAAATCTTCCGAATGAATTTACCGAATACGATGGCTGAAATCACGAGAACGGGGAAGGTTGCCAGCATAAATAAGGTGAGCTTCCAAGAAATATAGGTGATCAAGGCGACACCTCCTACGAGAGTAAATACTTGACGGAAAAATTCAGCCAAAGTGATCGACAATACATCTTGTAATTGCGTAATATCTGAGGTAATGCGGCTCATTAATTCCCCTACACGTCTTTTTTCGAAATGGAAAATGGGTAGTGTAATGATTTTAGCATAAAGAGTTTGGCGAACATCTCGCATGGCTTTTTCTGAAACCTGTGCGAAAGTATAGATGCGGAAAAAAGACAGGATGGACTGAACGATCAAAATAGCGAAGAAGAAAATGGTTACTTCGTTGATTTTGTAGTTAGATTTTCCTTCAATCACCTTAGTCATTTCGCCAATCAAAAGGGGAAAGCTTAACGTTGTTAAATTTGAAAGTAATAGGAACATCATCCCTATAATGAAAGTCCATTTATAGGGAATAACGAATTGGAAAATTTTGAAGGCCTTGGATAAGCCTTGTTTGCTTACTTTAACGGCATCTTTTGGATCTACTCCCCCGCCTATATCACCATGTTGCTTTTTTGCCATTTTATTTTTCTTCTGCTTCGCCGCGGTAGCCTGAATCTAAAAAGATCCGATTTGCTTCCGGGTCGGTCACTATTTTTGCCAAACTAATTTTGGGCTTTTGTTTCCAATAGGTATCTACTATTCTCCAGCCTAACCAACGGCCGATGCCGCCAGGGCAAGCCGGACCTATTTCAGTTGTTTTTGGACGTTCATCTAAGTATTTAGCCTTGA
>CAIVPV010000170.1 GCA_903907915.1 uncultured Cytophagaceae bacterium | reverse complement strand
TTTATTTATTTCTGGCCAAACAAATCCGCCATTAATCCCCGTAATCAAAGGAGTCATCGGAAGCATCGTGATCAACAAGCCGCTTCCTGCTGGATTAGTATTCGATCCATTAACGGGTATCATTTCTGGGACACCTACTGTCTTAAGACCTCCAGCCACCTATGTCGTAACCATCACCAATAGCACCGCTTCCACCACGGATACGATAAGAATTGCATCCGTAATTCCTAGACCGAGTAGTTTGAGCTACTTTACACCGCAGACCTATATTGAAAAGATTAAAATCACTCCTTTGAATCCAAGCGTGCAAGGTATTCCAGCGCTTTACACGGTGGACAAACCATTGCCAGCAGGATTGACATTAAACCCTATAACGGGATCAATAACTGGAACTCCGACGAAAGCGCAGGATTTTACGGATTACGTTATCACGGCTAGTAATTCGACAGGATATGATTTGTTTACGATTTCGATTAAAGTGCTAATCGCCTTTCCAGAAATTAAATATCCACTGCCTGGCGTCTTCCGCCAAGGAGTGCCTGTCAGTTTCAAACCTATATTGGTGGGGATTGCCGATGTATTTAAAATTGATTCCCTCTTACCGGCTGGATTAACTTTTGATACTAAAACTGGTTTAATATCTGGAACACCTACTTGGCCTGCGAAGCCTCGGAAATATGTCGTAACAGCTACCAATTCTACGGGTCCGGGTGTAGATAGCACTACCATTACGGTGCTAGAGGATGTCAATTATGATACGGACAAAGACGGGTATACTGACATAGTTGAAATCGGTGGTGACCGAGATAACCCAGTAGACACCGATAAAGATGGACTTCCTGATTATAATGATCTAGATTCGGATGGGGATGAAATCAAAGACGAGTGGGAAAATGATTTGAATTATGGTGGATTGCCGGATTGTGATCACGATGGAATCGATAACCGAATCGATCCAGATCCATGCGATCCGGTGGCCTTCCAAGGAATATCGCCGAATGGGGATGGGAGAAATGATTATTTGGTCATTCCGGGCGTGATGCGCACGACTCCCAATAACCTAACGGTATATGATCGAATAGGAAATATCGTGTATGAGACGAAGGATTATGGCAATAATTGGGGTGGCGAATCGAATCTTGGTAACCCTCTTCTATCAGGAGATGGACTTCTTCCTGACGGCGTATATTTCTATATTTTAGACTATAATGGCGTTAGACCTCGGGTTTCTACTTATATTTACATCAATCGTTTGAAGAAATAAATGAAATTACGGATTGTGATTTTAGGGTGTATGTTAATTTTTGCTGGCCAAATAAAGGCCCAGACTGACCCTGTATTCTCTTTATTTCGATTATATCCGCAGGTGATCAACCCTACCTTCGTGGGTGCCAGTGATAAAAATGAAATCATCTTTGTAAACAGGAATCAGTGGACTTCCATGCCGGGCACTCCGGTGACTACTGCCTTGATGGGGAATTTCAATTGGGGTGAAAAGATGGGCGTAGGATTCACTGCCTTTTTAGATCAATTAGGCCCTGTAAAAGCAACTTCCATCAATAGCGATTTTGCTTACCACTCCCTGATTAATGACAAATGGGCCCTTTCTGGCGGTATTCGCGTGGGAGTAACTAATTTAGCTTTGGACTTCTCCGGCTTAAGCCTCTTAGACCAAACCGATGAACAATTCACCCAGAATTATTCCACCGGATTACAGATCAATTCTGGCTGGGGTATTCGCCTAGCAAAAGAAGATAAGTTCTATGTGAGTATTTCTCAACCGAGGATGCTATGGAATGATTTTGGCCTCCAAAACGGGAAATACAAAGACGCCTCCTTCTATTACGGGATGATCGGCAAAAAGCAGGTACTAAGTAAGGATATCAGCATTCACACGAATGCGATTGTACGCGTGGCCGCCGATTTACCTTTGAGCTATGATGTCAATCTGACGGGTTCGTTCTACGAATTATTCGATGTGGGCTTTGGCTACCGAAATGAAAATGCCATTGGCGTGAATCTAGGCGTTCAATTTAGCCCTACCGTCTACCTGGGTTATCAATACGAAATGCCTACCAATACGATTTCTAGAATTACGAATCAGACGCACGAATTAGTATTAAAATTCCAGTTTGAAAGGAGGTAATTAATTACGCTCTAATTCTGAAAACAAATTCAATCCTGCACCTACGGCTAAATACAAGAACTCCACCAAAACCGCTTGGGTATAAATTCCATCCGCGTCCGAATCCCCGAAAAATTGAAATTCAGCAAACGCTAATGCAACACATGCGCAGAAATTTAAAATTACAAAAAGAGCAATAGCCCATTTTGAACCGGCCACTTTAAAGGCCTTCACGTAACCTTCGGTTGCGTAGAAAAAGAAAGGAATAACAAGTAAGGATTTGAGATTTTTCATATTTTTTTTCGTTTTTCAATACTCAAAATTGCAGAAGTAGTCCGCCAAAAATTGGCGACATACGGAAAATTTGCTAGATTGTGCGATATGAATACAACGGATCGCCTTAAAGAGCTCAATAATCTATTTCTGCGAAAGACTTTTCCCCTGCGAGCTGCGTCGGTGAGCGACTATTTCATGGAGCACTTTGACCAACTAAGTTATAGCGAACGAAGTTTCAGCCGCGACATTAAGGCGTTGAAAGAGAAGCTTGCGGAACGTTATCCCAGCCTTGAAGAGACAGAAGGTGATTTAATTCGCTACTCCAAATCCGAAAACCGTTTCTACTATATCCGGGATGACATCAGTGCCTTCCCCTCTTTTTCAGAGAAGGAATTAGATCAAATTGCCTCCATCATCGATTTCAATAAACACCTTTTTACGGGGGGAAATGGGAATGGGATTGTGAATAAGCTGCGGGCGATATCTTTGGAAAATAACCTCATCCGACACGAAGAAATCGTGAACTGGCCTGCCATAGAATTGATTAATGAGGGTGATCGATCAGGATCCGAGCACGTCAAATTCCTAGTAGACGCGATCGCAGGGAAGCAAATCATTGAACTCTCACATAAGGGTTTAGCTGCCTCATCCAAGTCGAAAATGGTCACTGGACTCCCATTACTGATTAAAGAATACAATAATGGCTGGTATACGGGCTGGTATTTATTGTTTCAAGAAATAGTAGAAGGAGAAACGAGGATTTCACTAGATCAACTTAGGCTCTTTGCTTTAGATCGCATGGATGCCGTGCGTTTAGGCAGTTCTCAAAAAAAACCACGTATTCACCCCGATTTTAGGCCATCCGATTATTTCAAACATAGCCTCGGTTTGTTTCGAGGTGCTCAGGAAGCTGAAAAAATCATCCTTCAGGTACATGCGGATTCATGGATTAAAGAATACTTACCCAAATACCCGATTCATCCCTCTCAAAAACAAATTGATTCGCAATTATTCGAACTTACACTCGAAATAAATCAAGATGTAGAAAATTTTCTTTTACGTTATGCCACTGAATTACAGGTGATTGAACCTTTGCGTTTAAGAAATCAACTCCGAGAAAATCTGCAAAAAGCCCTCCTACATTATCAATAAACTGATAATCTGAAAGGTCAGGGTTTGGAATTGAATTTTTACACTTACCTTCGCTTATTACAAAATCTATTAGTGGTTTGGTGTGCATCAAGATGAAAGAACTTTTCTTTCATCTTTTTTTTTAACTTAGGTTTTCTAAACCTAAAAAAACATGCAAAGACGCGATTTTATTCAGAGCTCCCTGTTAGCGGGCGGACTCAGCGGAATTCCTTCTTCACAAGTCATTCCAGCTAAACCTTCTTTACAACCTTCCATTAAATTAAGTGTCTCTAGTTATTCCTATTGGCACTTTAAGGGAGATAAATTTCCTATCGAAAAGGTGATTGATGATGCCGCCGCCCTCGGATTAGAGGGAATCGACGTACTTCATCGCCAAATGGAAAGCGAAGACAACGCCTACCTCCAAAAACTCAAAAAGCATGCCTTCGTCAACGGCATTGCCATGACTTGTCTCTCGATTCACCAAGGTTTCGTTACTCCAGATAAGGACGAATTAAAAAAACAGGTGGAGCATACAAATCACTGCATTGAACTAGCATATAAAATGGGAATTCCCTGCCTCCGATTAAATACCGGTAGATGGAACACCATCAAATCCTTCGATGATTTGATGAAAAACAGGGGAATCGAACCGATTTTACCGGGTTATACAGAGGATGACGGCTATAAATGGTGTGTGGACGGAATTCAACAATGCCTAAAAAAGGCGGAGGAATGTG
>CAIVPV010000169.1 GCA_903907915.1 uncultured Cytophagaceae bacterium | reverse complement strand
GCGAAAAGTATTAAATAAGATCCTGCAAGAAATAAATTCCAAAGGCTTCATGAAGATAATTCATGAAGCCTTTTTTTGCCCTCAAAAATAATTTGTTCCGAAATCCGAAACAGGAACAGATTCCGCGGGTAAATTATTACCTGAATTGCTAGTCAAGATTACATTTGATAAAAAATAACAATCAAATGAAAAATACACTTTTACTCGCTTTAACCTTAAGCCTTTTTGGATGTAAAACTAGCTACGAAAGTACTAGGAAGGCATTTATTGGTACTTGGCACCTTAGTAGTAGCACCATTAATACCTTAGACAAAGGGATGATCATGTATAGCCCAGACGGTCACATGGTTGCTTTGCTGAGTAGAAATGACAGCCTGATCATAGGCTATAGTGGCAAATTTGAAATTAATTCGAAAGAGTCTATCGTCACGCACTTTAGAGATTTCTATCCCCTTATTCCTTTTCCAAAAGAAGCCAAAGTACCTATTTTTATTAGAGACTATTCATTTAGCGAAAATGGGCAAGTGCTTACATTAAAGCCTAAAGAGACAAAAGGGCAAGAACTTGTTTGGAGGAAAGTGCGTCCTTAAATAATCCCTTCTCTCTCCGCCTGGTTCTTCATATCGTTTATCGCCACCTTCTTCGTGCTGCGCTTGCGCATCTGGATGTTAATGAATTCTACGAATAGGGAGAATGCGATGGAGAAGTATAAGTAGCCCTTAGGGATGCTGCCTATGGAGTTGCCTAGGATGGTTAGTTCAGAGTCGTGGCTCGCTTCTGCGATCAGCATGAAACCGATCATGATTAAGAAGGATAGTCCCAAAACCTGTAAGGACGGGTGATTGTTCACAAAGCGGCCTACAGGGCCCGAGAATCCCATCATGATCAACGCAGATACAACTACGGCGATAATCATTACCGGCGTGTTATTGGTTAGGCCTATGGCCGTTAAGATGGAGTCTATGGAGAAGACTAGGTTAATGAGGGCGATTTGTGTTACGACCTTGCCTACTGAATTAACGGCTTTCTTCGTGGTGGAGATTTCGTGCTCCTCCCCTTCTAGCTTTTGGAAGATTTCATTTGTTGCTTTGTAGATTAGGAATAAGCCACCCACAAATAGGATAATGGCCTGGCCTGATGGCGCGGCTTTAAACCAGGGGGAGTCGATGTGCATGAACGGTTTTTGGAGGGAAATCAAAATCGAAATACCGAACAACAGGATAATGCGGAAAATCATCGCCAGCAAAAGACCGATATTGCGTGCCTTGCCTTGGTCCTCTTTAGGTAAGCGCGAGGCCGTAATCGAAATAAAGATGATATTATCGATTCCTAATATGATCTCCAAAAACGTCAATGTCAATAAACTGACAATACTATCCACTGTGAGCAATGATTCCATATAATTATTTTTCAGCCGTAAAGATGGTGTGTTTCAAGCAGATAATCAACGAAAAAGGCCTCTGAATCAAAAAAAATCACCTTTTTTCAAAGACCCATTTGCATATTTTAAATTAAAATAAGATATTTGCAAACCAATTCAAGAAAATGGTCCTATAGCTCAGCTGGTTCAGAGCACCTGCCTTACAAGCAGGGGGTCCTAGGTTCGAATCCTAGTGGGACCACAGAAACCACCTCAAACGAGGTGGTTTTTTTTATTGTCCTACATTTAAATCTGCCCTTAGCTTATTTTGGTTAAAAAAACATAGCTTTATAGGTATAAAAATCCCCAAATGACCCTACTGAATGATTCTCTCAATGTTTTCAACGAGCCTTTGCTGATTTGTGGAACCAGTCCAATGACAGGAGCCTATCGAGATGGATGCTGTAACACGGGTGTGAACGATAGAGGGACACATACGGTTTGTGCTGTGGTGACCAATGAATTTTTACAGTTTTCCAAAAGTAGGGGTAACGACTTAACCGTGGATTATCCCGCATCTGGATTTACAGGTTTAGTGGAGGGAGATAAATGGTGCCTTTGTGTATCCAGGTGGATAGAGGCCTATCAAGCTAATGTGGCACCCCCCATCCTATTAAAGGCGACACATGTTAAGACCTTAGAGTATATCTCACTGGAGGAGCTGATGAAGTTTGAGTATCATATTTAAAAGATTAACCGTTCTTCTTTAATCGCTTAATATCCTCCTCTATCTCCTTTAAACTTTGCTCTTTTTCAATAGCAATCTGATTGATTTTATATTTATCAAATTCCTCGCCAGATTTATTTAGCGCAAATTCATGGCTTATTTTTCCGGCGTGAGTCAATAGCTCGCGTCCATTAAGTTGCAAAATGCTATCCAAACGTTGAAGCCAATCGGCCATATACATGGGCGTTCCCTGTTGCGCCATGGTTTCAGCAAATGCCAAAAATTGCTCCACTAATAATCCAAGTAACTTCATCTCAGATTCATTCAAATAGTTTTTAGCAATACTTATGTCGGTTTTTTTAACGGTTAATGATTTATTCCCACTAAATGATTGCATTCCCATCAATGGCAAAGTGGCATCCACTCTCCTATAAACTAACTCTGCCGCCGTTTGAGCACTGATGGCCCA
Organism: uncultured Cytophagaceae bacterium; assembly: GCA_903907915.1. GTDB lineage: Bacteria > Bacteroidota > Bacteroidia > Cytophagales > Spirosomataceae > Aquirufa. The sequence continues at coordinate 2,054 of CAIVPV010000169.1, read as the reverse complement.
CAATAATTTGTTTTGAATTACTTTAAAAAACTCTATTGTTTTAGGGCTCTTTGCATCATAATCAATGCTAGTCGTATAGATATCTTTAATTTTCTGGTAAAAGAACCTTTCCGATAAACGAATTTCCCGAATACGTTCCTGCAATTCATCGAAATAATTCATTGCCGCTCCCGACTTAAATCGATCGTCATTCAACAAAAACCCTTTTATGATATATTCCTTTAATCGCTGGGTAGCCCAAATCCGAAACTGGGTACCCTGAGGAGATTTAACTCGATATCCGACAGAAATAATAAGGTCTAGATTATAGAATAATGGAGCTTTCTGCTGAAATTCGGAATTTCCGAATTTCTTAGTTGAAACCGTTTCGTTCAACTCTTTTTCTTCAAAAACGTTTTTAATATGTTCGTTTATCGTCGACTTAGCTCTACCAAACAATTCAGCCATCTGGTCTTGAGTCAACCAAACCGTTTCATCCTCTAAACGAACATCAATCTTAATGTTCCCGTCAGGCTTTTGATAGATAATTATATCGCTGTTCAATTTAGTAGATGTTTAGAATTTCGGGCTAAAAAAGGGTCTAAAAGGGAAGCCTTTTCAAGTTAAACAAACTTAAAAAAAAGTAGGTGAGTAAACGAATTAAAGGAGGCCAAGAAATTGATAAATATTTATAGGACCGAAAGTATTACTATTTAAACCAGTTCCAAAATTTCGAACTAAAGATACTCACTGAGGTCCTAGCCGCAATACTTTTAGAGATCGATACTTTTCTGATTCCAAATTTCATATAACTGTTTTTTCTCAAATTACTTTGAATGATAGATTAACACAATTGATTGACCTTAGCTGACATTTTCACAACACATCATAATCAAGCAAGTACCACTTTTGCTTGAGCCCGTCTTTGAATTTTATTGCCTGAATGGATATCCAGCTTAAAGAAGGTACGGGTAAGGCGATGGATATGGAGGGCTTATTTGCTGGAATGGATTTGATGTACTTATTGTTGAGGTAAATCTCTAGCGAGTCTATTTGGCTGTGGTTATCGATTTTGAAATTAAATTGTGCTATTCCATCGCGTTGAGGTTTAATACGTTTAAAGCGAGGCGTTAAGTCTTTTACCTGAAGAAGATTGAACATAGGTTGAGGCCAAACAAGGCGCTTGAAGGATTCGTAGCTGATGGGCTTTTCTAGGTATTGTTTAGCGGGGTCTACGGGAATGCTGGAATAAATGAAGACTTCTGGGTCGACTAAAAAGAGTTGATCAAAATCCGACTTCTTATAAGGCAACTTATAGCTAATCGTGCAATCAATCATCTTCATCTCTCCATCGATCTCTACTGCATTCCAAAGATGGCTGTAAGTTAGGGTGTCGGGAAGGACTTTGGCCCGTCTGGTACCACTAATTATCTCCACATCAATTCCTTGTACCGCACACAGTTTTGTTAATAGATTGCCAAAATGCCAACACACCCCCTTTTTCGTCCTCAACAACTTCAACATCTCCTGCTCATCACTCTTTATAATGTCCTCCATCGTTTTAACTGTGTATTTTCGCTTTTTATTCTCCATCCCCGTCTGAACATCGTATTGCATATGGTAGGTGATGTACATATAAAATGCCCTGATTAAGCACCTGCGATCCTCAAAATCCTTTGCGATCTCATTGGATAAACCCATAACCGTTTTCTGCTTGTATTGCTTATGAATGACGATGCTGTCGACCTGGTAGTCTTCGTATTGGGCATTCGAAAGAAAAGAGATAAGTAGAAGCGAGGGTAAAAGAAGGAATGATTTACACATGAAGGCTCGATGGATGATTCCGAGCTAGAAACGAATTATTCTGAATGAAATTATAAGAGGATGATTGATTGACCTTAGGTGGCAGAAAGAATTTGGAATTGCGTTGCCTCTTAATACAAAAAGATAGAATTAAGATTCGTTAGTATCCGAATCGAGACGACTAGTAGAGCCAAATAAACCAAGTAATATGAGGTGGTTTATTTATTTTACGGCAGGAGTAACAAAGTGGGTAGCACGAGAGGGGTTTTCAT
>CAIVPV010000168.1 GCA_903907915.1 uncultured Cytophagaceae bacterium | reverse complement strand
ATCGCACCGATGATTCCCATAAACAGATGGGTCTCTGGACTTGTGATATCGAATACACGAATGCCCACAAAAACACCTGCGGCTACCATCGTAGCGGCGTGAATCAAGGCTGATGCGGGGGTAGGCCCTTCCATCGCGTCAGGTAGCCAAGACATCAAAGGGAATTGCGCAGATTTGGCGATACCTCCGGTGATAATGGCGATTCCGATGAGGGTAGGCGCGATGCCGTGCATCGCGGAAAATTGCCACGTTTTGAAATGAAGACCGAGTCCGATTAAACCGAATAAAAGGGCGATATCTCCGAAGCGGTTAATCAAAAATGCTTTTTTCGCTGCTTGCGTGGCTTGCGGTTTTTCATGCCAAAAACTAATCAGCAAATAGGACCCCGCTCCTACTAATTCCCAAGCACCATAAAATAGTAGAATGGAATCCGTTAATACTAATAGCGTCATCGCACCCACGAATAGGTGTAAATACAGGTAGTAGCGGCCGATGGAAGGGTCTTTTGCTAGATAGGATTTGGAAAATAACTGCACACAGAAGGACACGAAAGCTACTAGTCCCAGTACTAATTGTGCTGAGGTATTCGCCCAAAAACTCGCATTTATCTCCTGACCGCCCAGTTGAAACCAGGTATAGGCAATTTTGAAATCAACTGAAGCTTGCGCGCAAAAATAGATAGCTGAAAGGCTAAATAAAGCAGAAAGGGAAATCGATAGGATGGGTTTGGGAAAAATGGCCACTAACAGAGCAGACGCCCAAGGCAGCAATAGCACTCCAAGAAACAGGAGATTTAATCCCATAGACTTTGTAAAGATTTAATAACAAATATACGGATTATCCGCCACTCACGGGAGGAATTAAGGCGATTTCCATACTTTCTGAGAGGATAAAATCAGGTTCCGGAAAGCGATGCTCGGCGGCTAGACGTAAGGAGGGTAGTTTTTCCAAAGCAGGATGCATCGATCGCACTATTTGTAAAAGATCCTCTACGGTGCATGTTCCCTCTTTTTCGATCGAAATCGTGGACGACTTTAATAAATCGCGGCAAATACCGAAGAGAAGAATGTGGTAGGTTGACATCGTTTTTTGTACCTTTGAAAAGAATTAAGCAAATATATTGGATAATCCTCAGCTTTTTGATAATCACGGCCGCGAATTGAGTTATTTACGACTCGCGGTGACGGATCGTTGCAATCTGCGCTGCACGTATTGTATGCCGGCAGAGGGGATTAACTATCTACCGGAACGCGAGTTATTGAGCTGGGAGGAGATGTTTCGTTTGACTCGGATTATGCACGAAATGGGGATCAAAAAAGTTCGCATTACGGGTGGAGAACCCTTTGTTCGCAATGGATTAGTAGATTTTCTGACCGATTTAGCCGGATTGTCAGATTTAGAAATTTGTTTGACGACGAATGGCGTGTTCATCGGCGATTACATCGATACGTTGCAAAAGCTGGGTGTTCGCCATATCAATTTGAGTTTAGATTCATTGGACAGAGATCGCTTTAAACAGATCACGCGTCGGGATGATTTTACTAAAGTATATGATAATCTGATTCGCTTGATTCAAGCGGGTTTTCAGGTCAAGATCAATGCCGTCGTGATGCACGGCAAAAACGAGGAGGACATCATTGCTTTAACGGAGTTTGCTAGAATACACCCAGTCTCCGTGAGATTCATCGAAGAGATGCCGTTCAATGGTTCTGGGCTGGTGGAGGAGAAATTGTTTTGGGACCATGTGCGTATTTTAGAGCGTATTCGCTCGCAATTTCCGGACTTGAAGGCGAGACCATTTTTGTTTGGAGAAACAGCGAAAACCTATGATATCCCTGGTTTTAAAGGAAATTTTGGTATTATCGCTGCCTTTAGCCGGACATTTTGCGGGACCTGTAATCGAATTCGTTTAACGGCTAAAGGTCAGGTGAAGACCTGTCTTTACGATGATGGCGTATTTGATTTGAAGGCGTATCTTCGTGGCGGAGTGAGCGATGAGGAGATTAAAGCACAATTAATAACCTTGTTTAAGGTGCGTTCTTTGGACGGATTTGAAGCAGAAAAAAATAGAAAAGGAGTCATCACGGAATCGATGACTACCATCGGAGGATAAAATAGGACGATAAATATGAGCTCATTATCAAAATGTATTGATAAATTTTCTAGCCTGCGCGTTCTCGTGATTGGCGATTTAATGGTCGATGCTTATACCTGGGGAAAGGTAAATCGTATTTCGCCAGAAGCCCCCGTTCCTGTGGTGAATGTAATTAAGCGCGAATCTCGCTTAGGTGGCGCCGGAAATGTGGTACTAAATATCGCTAGCTTAGGTGCAAAAGCATTCGTTTGCTCGGTCATCGGGGATGATGCTACGGGCGAAACCTTGCAAGGAATTCTACAAGAAGCTGGTTTATCAACAGCTGGTATTATTGTGGAAAAGGGTCGTCCTACCACGATTAAGGAACGCGTTATCGCCGGATCACAACAATTAATTCGAGTAGATTCGGAAACCGAAGCACCCATTTCGGCTGCTTCATCGCAAGCTCTTTTGGCGCAAGTTAAGACTTGGTTGCCCGAGGTCGATGTGGTACTTTTTGAGGATTATGACAAAGGGGTTTTAAGCGAGGGGCTGATTCAAAAGATTATCGCCTTAGCAAAGGCGCAGAATATTCCCACAGTTGTTGATCCGAAGAAAAAGAACTTTTTCGCCTATACGGGTGCGACCTTATTCAAGCCTAATTTACATGAATTGCGGGATGGGTTAGCCTTAGAGGCATCAGCAATAAAGCCGGAGAATATCGCGAAAACGGTAGCCGAGTTTAAAGCTGCACAATCCTTCACAGGTTTGTTTGTGACCATGTCAGAGCGCGGTGTTTATATGGATTTTAAAACAGACCAAATTCAAATCCCAGCGCACATTCGCCAAATCGCCGATGTTTCTGGTGCCGGAGATACCGTTATTTCCATCGCGGCTTGTGCTCTTGCAGCAGGAGGATCCGCAAAGCAAATCGCCGAGCTCGCTAATTTAGGCGGAGGCTTAGTTTGCGAGTCTTTGGGCGTAGTTCCGATTGATGTGGAATTACTGAAAAAAGAGGCGGCAAAGATTTAATCCTCTACTCGTTTCCCTTGCTAATTTTCGAAATCTGTTTCCATAATTCTGGCTTTGCGTGACGCACGACCTCGCCTATTACGATGACGGCTGGATTAGTTAAGCCTTCTTTCGAAGCCATAGAGGCTAATTCTGCAGCGGTAGATATACCGACGCGTTGGTTTTTCATCGTGCCGTTTTGGATGATCGCGGCGGAGATGTCGCCTTTGCCTAGGCTTTGGCATAAATTCGCAATCTCTTTCAATTTATTCATCCCCATGAGGATGACCAAAGTCGCAGATGACTGCAATCCTAACGTCAGGTCAGCTGTCAAAGAACCATCGGATTTCGTCCCCGTCATCACCCAAAAGCTCTCGTTCACCCCGCGAATCGTCAAGGGAATTTCGGCTGAACCAGCTGCCGCATACGAGGAGGAAATGCCTGGAATATAATCTGTTAAAAGTCCGAAGCCACGAGCGAATTCGATTTCTTCTTGACCACGTCCGAACACAAAAGGATCACCTCCTTTTAACCGAACCACGTGTCCTAAAGCGTAGGCTTTTTCCACGATCAATTTATTAATGGCGTCTTGTGAATGACTTTCTCCCGCACGCTTACCCACGTAAATTTGTTCGCAAGCAGGGGAGCAATGTTCTAATAAGGTTTTGTCGACCAAAGCATCATATAAAACCGCTTGCGCAGACGCGATTGCCTTGATAGCCTTCAAGGTGATCAACTCCGGATCACCCGGGCCAGCGCCCACCACCGTTAATTTTGGGTGGGGTTCTAATTTTCTGAAATGGCTTAAATTTTTCATAGGATTAAGAACGTAAAGCTTTGGCAGATTTTAAAAAGGCGTGTGCTTGAGCGGTATAGCTTGTGGCAAACTCGGCTGAAGGTTCGTTTTGGTTTATCTGCAAGACTAATTCAGAGAAGGAGGCAGCCTCAATAGAAAATTCTCCCGTTGCCACGAAGTTTTCATCGAACTTATTGATCACGGAAGTTTGGGTGGGAACCGAAATCGATTTATCTAATAAGAGCGCTTTCGCCGCTGAAATATATACGCTATAGGCATGGTAGATGGCATCCGCGTAACGTTTGTCTTCTAAAGCCGCTGCCGTCCATTCGTATTTCTCGTCCGACTCAAATAATAAAGTCGCCACTAAGTCGATCACGACACCCGCACATTCTCCCACACCGATTTCGGTAGCGAAGTTTTCCGACGCACCCCAGTCGATGAAATCATCGTTCACTAAAGTGCTTAAATCAGCAATCGGCTTTAATAAATCGTAGAAATATTTCTCGCCTTGGCGATCGTAATAGCTGTGGAAATATTCGTCAGTATTGGCGTTCTCTTCGAAGTTATTCAATAAGGTGCGCAATACTTTTGGTCCTCTTTTAGAAGGAACTTTAATCACTTTGTCCGCGATTTTTCCTTCGCCATT
>CAIVPV010000167.1 GCA_903907915.1 uncultured Cytophagaceae bacterium | reverse complement strand
TTGAAGATTGGGACTTTGTTTTGCGATGGCTCCTGAAAATATCCAAGGATGAAAACGTTTAACCGGTGCGTCTTTCCCCGGTTTTAATTGAATAAAAGGATTCGAGTTCATTCTGCAAATTTGCAAAATTTATTCGAAAGATGGTTGGCCAGCTTCTAACCAAGCCGAATACCAAAGGTCACCGACGTGTTTCACCGCAGCCGAAAATCGCGTTTCAATTTGGTTATTTAGTGCCTTATGATAGGCTAGGCTATATTTTATGCTTTGGATTTTGACTAAAGCCTGACCTTTTTGTTCGAAACTATATTTTTCTGAATCTTTAAGTGATGAGCTTACTTCAGACGCTATTTTGAACAAGTCTTTCAGTTGCTTGTGGGAGGCTAAGACCCAAGACCAACTAGCCTCTTGAACCTGAATGATATGTGTCGCAGGACCACTGAATTGATCTAATTTGTTTCCTAATAGTTCAGGTATACGTGATTCCCAAAAACTATGCAATCCTCCCTGATTCGTTTTTTGGCCATCATAATTAGAACTAGTATGCAAAGGAACGTGTGCATCAGCGACATAATGACCTAGTTCAGAAGAAAGCTTGATAATTTGAAGGCTATCTTTTTTTATAAAGGCTAGAACAAGCCGTTTATACATGATGGGAATATGCCAGGGTACTATTCCGTGTTTTCGCAGAGAATCTTCCGATGTATGACGTAGCATTTGTTCCCAGGTACTAAAACTAACTTGATTTAATTGGTATTTATCTAGGTCAATATAGTGCCTAGCCGCTTCTTCGTCTAAAATATAACGCCTAGCGTCAGGTAAGACAGCTAATTCTTGTAATTCTTTCGAGTGTCTGCGGTAAAAGCTGTGTAGAGGGGAAGGCAAAGTGTAAATAGCCAGTAAATTGATTTTTCGATGGCCAAAAAATCCCCATGAACTACTATTTCTTGCTTGAGTAACTAAACTGACAATTAGTAACAGATAAATTTTATGTTTAGTCTTGTTAATTATATTCATATTAGTTACTTTTGCATTTCAATTTTGTAAAAAGAGAATTTTATTTAACAAATGGCAAATCATAAATCAGCATTAAAGCGTATCCGTTCTAACGAAACAAAGCGTTTACGTAATCGTTACCAACACAAATCAACTCGTACATTAATCAAGAAATTGAGATTGACGACTGATAAATCTGTGGTAATTGAGCTTTTCAAGCAAGTTTCTTCTTCTTTAGATAAATTGGCTAAGAAAAACATCATCCACAAGAATAAAGCTGCAAATCAAAAATCTAAATTAGCTAAGTTAGTGAACAAAGTAGCTGCTTAATTTTAGATTATCATTATAGTGATAAACCCCTCCACAAGAGGGGTTTATTCGTTTATATGGGTTACCTTTCTTGCATGAAAATTGTCAGAAAAGAGGATTTGCCTCGGGAGAAATTAGCTCGATTAGGAGCAGGGGAGTTATCATTGGTCGAAATTTTGACCGTTATCATTAGTTCAGGTTTTGCAAAGCATTCTGCCGCTATATTAGCTCAGGAACTCATTAATTCAGTAGATGGCGATCTGGCCGTTTTAGCTCGATATAATTTATTTGATTTCAAGAAATTAAAAGGTATTGGACCAGCTAAGGCGGCATTACTCGTTGCGAGCCTTGAGCTAGGTCGCAGGAGACAGATTTTCGAGTCTAGTACTAAACTAGTCATTCGGAATTCGATAGACGCCTACAGCTTGATTAAACCCTATTTAGCTGATTTGATTCGAGAAGAGTTTTGGGTATTTCACTTAAATAGAGCTTCTACCGTCGTATTAGCAGAAAAGTTGAGTATTGGAGGGGTTTCGGGTACTACGGTCGATATTCGCTTGCTCTATAAATCTGCTTTAGAGCGTTTAACATCCTCCATTATTTTAGCACACAATCATCCAAGTAATCAGATGAGGCCCAGTAGTTCAGATATTGAATTAACTAAGCAGGTAGTAGCAGCGGGGAAGATATTTGATATAGATGTGGTGGATCACCTCATCGTAGGGGCATCTACTTTTTACAGTTTTGCAGACGAAGGGAAATTAAACTAAAAGAGAGAGGATTATTTCCCTCTCTCTTTATAGATCTGTTGAAGTTTAACACCTACGGCAATTGAAATTGCAAATAAGATGATAAAAAACGCTGCTCCTGAATATCCCATTGTATTGTTGTTTAATGATACAAATTTACGAATAATTTTAAAGAAGTCCTTTGGTGCTAGGCAAAGAATCTAAATTTTTTCGATCCCGATTAACCGCTATTTTAATGGCTTTAGCAAAAGCTTTAAATATGGCTTCAATTTTATGGTGCTCATTATCTCCTGTTGCCTGAATATTTAAATTACATTTAGCTCCATCTGAAAATGATTTAAAGAAGTGAAAAAACATCTCTGTGGGCATTTCACCTATCATTTCGCGCTTAAATGTAGCTTCCCAAACTAGCCAATTTCGACCAGAGAAATCAATCGCAACTTGTGCTAAACAATCATCCATAGGCAATAAAAAGCCATAACGTTCGATTCCCTTTTTGTTACCTAGAGCTAAAGCAAAAGCCTCACCTAGGGCTATTCCGGTGTCCTCAATGGTATGGTGTTCGTCGATATGCAGGTCGCCTGCTACTTTTATAGCTAAATCAAGATTTCCATGCCTGGCTATTTGATCTAACATGTGATCGAAAAAGCCCAGACCTGTTTCATTTTTAGCGAACCCTTTTCCATCTAAATTTAATTCGATCGATATCTTAGTTTCATGCGTATTGCGCTCGTGTAGCACTCGTCTTGCGGGTAATAAAAAGAATTCATGTATATCGTTCCAATTAATACATTGAAGGGCTGTAAAAGCTTGCAAGTCCTTAGGTATATCTAAATCACCTAGTAGAATACCTTTAGCGCCTAAATTCTTAGCTAATTCAATATCTGTTAGTCGATCTCCTATCACATAGGAGTTTGACAGATCATATTCGGAAGCGAAATATTCGCTAAGCATTCCGATACCCGGTTTGCGGGAAGGATTATTTTCGTGAGCAAAACTACGATCGATATGTACTTGTCCGAAGATGATACCTTCGGAGGCAAAGATGTCAAGCATTTTTTGATGCGCTGGCCAAAACGTTTCTTCCGGGAAAGAAGCGGTCCCTAAGCCATCCTGATTCGTTACCATCACTAATTCAAACTCAGAGATGGTCGTGATTTTTTTCAGATTAGTGATTACCTCCGGCAGGAAAGCTAGCTTTTCAAAGCTATCTACTTGCTGGTCAATTTTGGGTTCTTCGATTAAAGTCCCATCTCTATCAATAAATAACACCTTTTTCATCTTACAAAGGTAAGCAAATAAAAAAAATAAGGTAATTTTGCGCTAGAAATAATCCATATGAGCCAGGTTTTTGCACTAGTTACACCCGAAGAAAAAGCGTTTTTTGCTAAGCGTTTAGCTGATCTCTGTACAGAGAAGCAGGAAAAGGTGATAGAATTGATTCCTGCCTTTGAGGCCGTAGTTTTAGGTAGTGTGCTGAAATTATTCCGGAATAGAATCCGTTTTAATGCCCTCTATAATTTTATGTTAGCTAAATCAGCTCCGCAAGAGGATGTAGCTAAATTATTGAGTTCAGGAAAAGGGATGCCAGATTATGAACTGATGTACCGCTACGGCGAAGGGATGATGGGGATTTTATTGCCTGATAAAAAAAGTGCGATAGCTACTTTATTAGGTGGTCAATTAGGGGCCAAAAGTTCAACGATAATCAAAGGGTTAACTTTGAGTTTTGCCTTATATGGGTATCGTTTGAAAGAGTTTGATTATGATGCCTTGCGTGATTTCAAATCTTTTGGTGATTATTATCAACCCATTAAAAATGATTTTTATGCTTTAGCACCTGCTAAAATTCAGGTGGTTTTAATTGATGTTTTAGTCTTAAATGATGTCTTTAAAGGCGACTCTACTGTAAATGATGAACCCTATTATCCGTCAGAAGATCATTCGGTACGAAATTACAAGTTAATAGCTGGTGTAGTAGTAGGTATTTTAATTGTTGGTATTGCCTTGTTTTTCGGCTTACGTAAAGAGGAGGTAATTGTGGAAAAAGAGGAAACGGATCAAATCATTCCTATCGATAGTTTAACTAAACTGAATGATAGTCTAACGAAAGCGGTATTAGATTCAGTAAAGACAAGGAATGATTCCCTTGTTACCTTAGTGTGGCCAGATGGAAAACCCTTCGAGGTCCCTAAGGAGTCAATTGTGGTTGCTTTTCATGCCTATGCCTCAGATTCAACGGTTACGACGCCTCTAGATTTAACTTGCACGGAACTTAATTTTAGTGATAAAACCGAATTATTATCTTCTCCGAAAACGTATTTATTCAAGCGTATCGTCGATGGGATGAATAAATTCAAAGAGGTAGATGTTCAAATTCAAGTATCTTCTGATAAAGGAGTTGTGATTGCTAAAGAGCATGCCTATGTAGTGAAGAATCGACTAGTAGGTGAGGGTCTACATCCCAAAAGAATTACCATTGCAACTCTACCTAATTCCTTGAATAATCAAATCATTTTCAGCTTTAAAAAGCGTTCTTCATTAAAATAGTACAATTTCATTGGTTTCTAATTTAATAAGCGGTACTTTTGTGCTTTGTTTATTAAATACATCCGCAGGAACTCTCTTTTTCCTTTTTTCAAAGGCTATCGGCAGGAGTTAAATTACGGATGTGTTCGGGCATCGTAATTAAAATATATCAAATGAGTGAAAAAATTCGCTTCGATTCCCTTCCATTGTCGGAAGGAATCCAAGAAGCAGTAAAAGAAATGGGCTTTGAGTTTGCTTCTCCCATCCAATCAGAAGCAATTCCTTTCGTGATGGAAGGTCGTGATGTCATCGGACAAGCACAGACAGGTACTGGTAAAACAGCTGCCTTCGGTATTCCGATGATTGAGCATATAGTTCCTTTTGAGAAGTATGTTCAAGCAATCATCTTATGTCCTACGCGTGAATTAGCGGTTCAAGTTTCTGAAGAAATGAAGAAGTTGTCTAAGTTTACTAAAGGGGTTTGGGTGACGACGGTTTACGGTGGAGATTCTATCGATCGTCAAATTAAGTCCTTGAAAGCAGGTGCTAACATCGTAGTAGGTACTCCAGGTCGTGTCATCGACTTAATCGAGCGTCGTGCATTGAAATTAAATCAAGCATCGATGGTCGTTTTAGATGAGGCAGATGAGATGTTAGATATGGGTTTCCGTGAGGATATCGAAAGCATTTTGGAAGAAATTCCAAATGAGCGTCAGACAGTCTTGTTCTCAGCAACGATGTCTAAGCCTATTATGGCTTTGACTAATCGTTATTTGACCAATCCCCAGTTAGTTAAGGTGGTTAAGAACGAAATCACGAATGTGAACATTGAGCAATTATACTATGATGTGAAAGGTCGTGCTAAAATGGAGGTGACGACGCGTTTAATCGATTTCTATTCGTTGAAATTAGTATTGATTTTCTGTAACCAAAAGAAGCGAGTGGATGAAGTGGTGGAAGAATTGGTATTGCGTGGTTATGCAGCAGAAGGATTACACGGTGATTTGCGTCAATCTCAACGTACCCAAGTGATGAATCGTTTCCGTTCTGGAAATGTGAGTTATTTAGTAGCGACAGATGTGGCTGCACGTGGTTTAGATGTAGATAATTTAGATGCCGTAATCAATTACGATATTCCTTTAGATGAAGAATATTATGTACACCGTATCGGTCGTACAGGTCGTGCAGGTAAATCTGGAAAGGCTTTTACTTTAGTGGTAGGTGCTGAGCGTAATCGCTTGCGTGAAATTATGAATTACACGAAGGTAAAGATCGATAAAGGAGTTATACCTACTTTCTCTGACGTAGTGGGAGTGAAGAAGGGGATGTTTATTGATCGGGTAGGTGCTACAATCGCTGAAGGCGGTTTAGAGTTATTCGATGATGCATTGCCTAATTTTCAACATGCTGGTTTCACAGTGGAACAAGTAGTGGCTGCGTTAGTGAAGATGAATATGGGTGTCGTGAAGAATGAATTCGGTGATGAAAATCTCGAAGGCGATATGGAACGCAGCTCACGCAAATATGGTCGTGATGAACGCGGCGGTGGTGGCGGTGGTCGCTTCGAAAGAGGCGGTGGCGGTGATCGCTGGGGTGGTGGAGATCGTGGCGGAGATCGTCGCGGTGCTGGTCGTTTCGAAAGAGGTGGTGACCGTGGCGGTGATCGCGGTGGTCGTTTCGAAAGAGGTGGTGACCGTAATGCTGCTCCTCGTGGTCCACGTGTGGATCGTGAAGGTAAGCCTTATAAGTCAGATGAAAACATGGTACGTTTAGTGGTTAACATTGGATTTAACGAAAAAATTTCTCCATCGAACATCGTGGGAGCTTTTGCCGGAGAATCAGGAATTCCAGGAAATGTATTAGGTCAAATTCAGATCGAAAACAAACACACTTTTGTGGATGTTCCGAAAGAATATGCTAACGTCGTGATTGATAAAATGGGCGGTGCCCAAATCAAGGGTAAGCGAGTGAATGTTGAAATTGCGAAAGCAGAAAAATAGTAAAAAGGGGCTCAGTTTGAGCCCCTTTTTTGTTACATCTTTCGTAAGTAAAAGTTTTGCTTTGGGCAGATTGGTTTGAAAAAAACCAAACCTACTGTAAATAAATCCACGGTTTGAATGACCTTCGGATGCGATTTTAAGGCATTCCAAAAATCTTCCTTTTCGTAGGGATTTCTTAGGAGAAGGAGTGTATTTTCATCGACTTTGGCAGGATCATACTTTTCCTCCATTTCCTCTATCGAATAAGCTGGATAACGCAATTTTAGTGCCTCAATTAATTCTAGGTAAGATAGCTGACCGTTTAAATAGGGATTCAAAAGTTCGACATACAAGGCATAAATGGATGGAGAATGCAAACCATGCGCCGTTTGTGACTTAAAATAAAACTGCAGTCGGTTCATTAATTTAAGTGAAAAGCGGGGATAAGTTCAAAAGGGGGGATTTTCACTTTAAAAGTGGCCTGATTCTCTAGATTAAGGAATACATAATGTCCACTCATTTTTCCGATGGAAGAGATTAAAGGGCAACCGGACGTATACGTAAATGAATTACCTACTTCTATGATGGGTTGCTGCCCCACGACCCCCAGGCCATTGACAGTTTCTTTAGAACCGATACCGTCTACGATCTCCCAAAAACGACTAACTAATTGTCCTGGTTGATTACTCAAATTTTTGATTGTAATTTGGTAGGAGAAAAAGTGCTTATATGGCGGATTCAATTCAAACTCTGGTAGATGTGTGGTGTCTACTGTAACTAAGAACCCGTTATCAACTGCTTCTGTCATCTTTTTACTAGTATAATGAGTAATATCAATGTAAAAATAGCGGATTCTTTGAATAATGATTGGGAAAAGGTGTTGTATTCCTCTTTTTCAGCCACTTATTTTCAAGAATTAATTCAGTTTCTAGATACTGAAATTGCCACGCGCGAGATATTCCCATCGGCTAAGCTCATTTTCTCCGCCTTCCAACATAGTTCTTTTCAAAAAACTAAAGTCGTGATTATCGGGCAAGATCCTTACCACGGACCAGGACAGGCTCAGGGTTTATCATTTTCGGTTCCTCCCAATTTTCCATTGCCTCCGTCACTTAGGAATATCTATAAAGAATTATATAATGACCTGAAAGTGATTCGAATGAATGGCGATTTAAGCCCCTGGGCTAATCAAGGTGTTTTATTATTAAATACGGTCTTGACGGTTCGTTCAGGTGAACCCGGATCTCATGCGAAAAGAGGCTGGGAGAAGTTTACAGAAGAGGTAATCAGTCAACTAAGTCAAGAAAAAGAATCTGTCGTATTTGTTTTGTGGGGTGCATATGCCCAAAAATTAGCCAAACACATTGATTCTCAGAAGCATTTAATTATTCAAGCAGCGCATCCGTCTCCTTTATCGGCAAATAGAGGGGGATTCTTTGGGACGAAACCCTTTTCTAAGATCAATCAATACCTAATCGAAACGGGGCAAGAGGCGATAGATTGGGCCTTATAAATGACAAAGCAAAAAGTACAAAGAACAAAGTTGGAATCGCCTCCGGCGATGAATTCAGGAAGGATTTCAACTGACTAAGCCGCAGGCGACTAAGTCCGCAGGACGACTAAGACGAAGTCGACTAAGTTGCGGAGCAACTACTATCGACTAGTGACTAGTGACTATCGACTCTTTTCAGCTGACTCGAAAAATACACAAACTGATTCGCAAATTCTTTTTGGAAAAATCCGGATACAATCCCTTCGATAAATTCTTGCTGTGAGTCTTCCATTTCAGGCAACCAACATTGCAAAGAAAAGCCTTTTGAGTCTGGCTCTTGGTGTGAAGTGATTTCGAAAAGATAGATTTGACTAACGAAGTTTTGTTTCTCGATTTCAGGCATTAGGACTGTTTTTAATGCTCGCAATGCGGAATCAGTGATACTTGGTTCGAAAAATAGAGAAATATTATATTGTATCATTTTAGGGCGTTATAGAGAATTTCTGCCGTATGGAATCCCGTTTGTTCGATGCCATCTTTGATTTGATGTCGACAGGAGGTTCCGTTGCTAGCGATGATGCTTTTAATAGGCTTATTAAGCAATCTTGGAAATAAGACAAGGTTCGCGATTTGTTGCGATAATTTGTAATGTTTCTTCTCATAGCCAAAAGATCCGGCCATACCGCAGCATCCTGTAGGCAATAATTCCACCTCATATTGGTCAGGAATACTTAGAGCGATACGTGTGGCACTTAACCCTGCAATTGACTTTTGATGGCAATGGCCATGTAAAAGAATTTTTTGCTGTTTTCCATGGAAAGAATCTGAAGAAATCTTACCTGTCTTAAACTCGCGCGCTATAAATTCATCGATTAATAGGCAATTGGGCTTTAATATTTCAGCGTGCTCTCGTTTTTCTGAGTCGACTAAAGCTGGTATTTCATCCCGAAAAGTTAATAGTGCACTGGGTTCGATTCCGATAAGTGGATGTTCTAGTGAAATCAATGGGTATAAATGATCGACATTGGCATTGGCTACTGCTTTCGCTTCTATCAGCATACCTTTGGAAATATAACTTCTACCTGAAATGATTCCGCTAGGAATGGCGATGCCGTATCCTAATTTGTTTAAAAGCTTAATCGTTTTTTGGCCTAATGGTACTTCGTTATAATTAGTAAATTCATCTGCAAAAAGATAAACTAAGCCATTTTTGAAGTTATTTTGCGGATTTTTTTTGGAATAACGATGGAACCAAGTTTCTAAACTAGTGAATTGAACAGGCGGTAGACTTCTTTCAAAGGAGAAGCCCATGGCGTATTTGATAATCGAAGCAGTAAGGGGAAATTCCACTATAAAGTTATACAATGGCGCCACATAGCTCGCATAGCGTTGCAGAGTAGGGAAGTGCCCGATTAGTTTTGTGCGAATAGGAACCCCATTTTGCAAATAAGATTGTTGTAAAGTTTCAGCCTTTAACTTTCCCATATCCACGCCAGAGGGGCATTCGGTTTGACAACCTTTACAGGATAAGCATAAATCAAGGATTTCGTGAAGGGCAGGGTTTGTAAATGTTTCTTCTTTCGGTGAGTTCAATAACTGCCTTAGCATATTGGCACGGGCTCTAGTAGAATCCTTTTCCTGCAAGGTTGCCATATAACTGGGGCACATCGTCCCTCCGCTAAGGGCAGTTTTTTTGCAATCCCCTGAACCAGAACATTTTTCAGCTAATCCCAACGGGTTTTTCCAAACACCATAATCGAAGAAATAAGTCGGCTCAGTTTTACTTGAATCGCTAATTCGTAGGGAGGTATCCATCGCTGGAGTATCCGTTATTTTCCCTTTATTGAATAGGTTATGTGGGTCAAATACCTGCTTTATTTCTTTGAATAAGGCATAAACATCTTCTCCCATCAAATGAGGAATAAATTCACCCCGTAAACGACCATCCCCGTGTTCGCCACTTAAGGAACCGTTGTATTTCTTCAGTATTTCAACCGTCTCCGTTAATAAGGTTCTAAAAAGCTTAATTCCTTCCGCACTTTTTAAATTAATAAACGGCTCAATATGTAGTTCTCCAGCACCGGCATGTGCATAGTAGGCTGCCTTAGTTTGGTGTTTTTTTAATAATTGCTGTATCTCTGCGATATAGGCTGGTAAATCCAGCGGGTCTACGGCACAATCTTCAATCAAATTCACGGGCTGCGTGTCGCCCTCAAGATTTCGAATTAGACCTAATCCCGCTTTTCTGATGTCCCAACCTTTATTAATATCAGGTCCCCACAATATAGGGTAAGCGTAGCCTAATTTTTGTTTTTTACATGATTGAATCAGGGTGGAAACTTTGTTTTCTAGGTCCTGGTGATCATTAGCTCGTAATTCAACCAGTAGAATGGCCGCCGGTTTACCCTCTATGAAATCTCGGTCTTTTTCGAAATTTGGGTGCCCCTCTGTGAAGGATAAAATATAGTCATCCACTAATTCTGAGGCGAGAATGGGGTGTTTTAAGGCTTCAATGTTTACCTGCAATGATTCTTGCAAACTAGTGCAATGAATACAAATTAGGGCTACTTCTGGTTCCGGAAGGTCAATGAGGTTTAATTTCATCGAATGAACAACGGCCAAAGTGCCTTCTGAACCTGCGATTAATTTGGACAAATTAAATGGTTCCCCGTTTTCAGAAAAAGGCTGCATCTCTACAAGTGCATCTAAGGCATAACCGGTATTTCGTCTAGTAATCGATTTTTTAGGGAATTTCTCCTTTATCAGCGTCTGAATCTCTGGATTATTCAACATTCGGTGAATTTCTCGGTAGATTTTTCCTTCTAAATTTTGAAGCGTCGTCTTATGATAAAATTCTTCGCGACTTAGGGGATGGGTATGAATTTCTGTGCCGTCAGCTAAAAATGCGCGTGTTTCTAAGATATGATCTCGTACATTTCCCCACACAATACTATGTAAACCACAACTATTATTCCCTAGCATTCCTCCTAAAAGTGCGCGGTTTGCAGTGGAAGTTTCTGGGCCAAAAAACAAATCAGCCGATGCGAGGTGTTTATTTAAATCATCTCGAACTATCCCCGGTTCTATCCAAACACTTTTTTCTTTTCTGTTTAATGAAATAACTTTTCCTAAAGCAGACGAAATTTCCATCACAATTCCATCGCCCACCACTTGCCCTGCTAAGGAAGTACCTGCACCTCTGGGAATTAAACTTGTCTTGGTTTGAGCTGCAAACAGAATGAGTCTTTTGATATCTTTCGAAGAGGCCGGAATAGCTACTGCAGCTGGTTTTACTTCATAAACGGAGGCATCTGTAGCATATATACGTTTGGCAATTTGCGAGGATTGGCTCTCGTCAAAAAATAATTGACCTTCAAAATGGTCTTTCAACAAACGTACTTCGTAATTGCTCCAGCTCATAATTCCTAAAGGAAAAGTGAAATTACAAAATCCAATCTTACCTTCATATTGCCATTCAAAGTTTATACGCTCAGTTCATAAAAAGGAAGCGTATTTCTAGGGATTAATTTTCTAAATTTGAGTTCTAGCAAAATCCTATGAAGTTTTTAATTCAAGTTTACGAGAGTTTAATTTTTGCCTACCAGGCATTGCGTTCGAATATTTTAAGAACCACTTTGTCATTATTGGGCGTGAGTGTTGGGATTTTCGCCATCGTTGCCGTATTTACTGCGGTCGATTCCTTGAATAAGAACATTCGTTCAGAGATTGATTCCTTTGCCGGGTCGGGTGTATTGTATGTGGGTAAATGGCCTTGGATCATGCAAAACAATTATCCCTGGTGGAAATACTTGAATCGTCCGGAGATGAAATATACGGAGTTTCAATTCTTGAAGGATAATTTAAAATCAGCTAAAGCCATTGCCATTATTGATAATGGCCGGTCAGCGTCAGCTGCTAGGGGTAGTTCAAGTATGGACGTAAACATGACGGGAGCAAGTTATGATTACAATCAAATCACGAGTGTTCCGGTACAATTTGGTCGTTATTTTCTACCTATTGAGTCTGAAAACGCCTTGAATGTGGTTATCATTGGTTCCAAAGTTTCTGAAAATCTTCAAGCCGTTGTCGGTGATCAAATTAAATTAAATGGTATAAAATTTCAGGTCATTGGTATAATTGAGAAAAAGGGGAATGATATGTTGGGATTTGGTGGAACACCGGATGAAAAAGTTTTTATTCCTTACTCTACCTTCTCTGCTGTATTTCAAAAAGATAAGCCATCACCAGATATTGCAATTAAGGCTTTAGATGATGATTTAGGTCAAGAGAATTTAGAAGGCGAAGTGACTGGTTTGCTACGTTCCTTGCGTTCTATTAAGCCCAAGCAAGAAAGTAGTTTTTCAGTTAATAGATTAGATGGTTTGAATCAATTTTTTGATGGTATTTTTGCAGCTTTAAACGTAGCTGGAGCCTTGATTGCTGGTTTCTCCTTATTGGTAGGAGGGTTTGGGATCGCTAATATCATGTTCGTATCGGTCAAAGAACGGACCAATATTATTGGTATACAAAAATCGCTAGGGGCGAAAAATTATTTTATTCTTTTTCAATTCCTTTTTGAGGCAGTATTCTTAAGTTTAATAGGAGGAATAGTGGGTATTGGATTAGTCGTCTTACTCACCCTTATACCGCAAGATGCCCTGCCACTAATATTATCCATGAAAAACATCGTGACTGGATTATTTATTTCCAGCTTTATTGGAATTCTTTCTGGTATTATACCTGCTTGGGTGGCGGCTAAAATGGACCCAGTGCTCGCCATTCGATCTAAATAAATTAATTTACTGTGTACTGACTACTGAAATATGGACATAAAAAAAGCCTCTCCTAAATGAATAGGAGAGGCTTTTTTTTTACAATTTTACTTATAGAGCTAATGTCTCTAAAACTGCGTTCATATTGCGAACGGCATCAGCTGATTTATTGAAAGCCGATTGCTCGTCTGCGGTTAATTTATAGTCTACGATTTTCTCCCAACCGTTCTTGCCTAATACGACAGGAACTCCAAGGCAGATATCTTTTTGGCCATATTCTCCTTCTAAAGGAACACAACATGCCATAATTTTCTTTTCATCACGAACTATCGCTTCTACTAAAGCTGCTCCTGCAGCACCCGGTGCATACCAAGCAGAGGTTCCTAATAATCCTGTTAAAGTTGCTCCGCCTACCATGGTGTCAGCTACTACTTTATCTAAAGTGGAATCATCTAGGAATTGAGCAACAGGAACGCCATTATAAGTAGCTAAGCGCTTCAAAGGAATCATCGTCGTATCTCCGTGCCCACCAATTACGGTACCCGAGATATCGTTGATAGACACGTCCATTGCTTTAGCTAAATAACATTTGAAACGAGCTGAATCCAATGTGCCACCCATACCAATAATGCGGTGCTTATCTAATCCTGCAATTGAATTTGTTAAATAAGTCATCGTATCCATCGGGTTAGAGATGATCACGATAATCGGATTTTTTGAATATTTTAAAATATTTTCAACTACACTTTTTACGATACCTGCATTAACACCGATTAACTCTTCACGAGTCATACCGGGCTTACGTGGAAGTCCTGAAGTAATCACAACAACATCCGAGTTAGCTGTCTTAGTATAATCATTAGTCGATCCAATCAAGGTAGTATCAAAGCCTAATAGACTGGCTGTTTGATACATATCTAATGTTTTACCTTCCGCGATACCTTCTTTGATATCTAATAATACTAATTCATCTGCTAATTCTTTTCTAGCAATGTTGTCAGCACAAGTTGCTCCTACAGCACCTGCTCCTACTACTGTGATTTTCATTATAATAATTTTTGGTTCAACTGATTCAAAAAACGATACAAAAATACGACAAATCCTTAAATGATTTCATTATATTTAAGCATTAATATAAATAATTATGTCACCTTCAGGGAGCTGGGTAAAACGAATTGTTGATTCCCGATTTTTTAAAGAAGCGATGGAAAGGAGTGAGTTACTTTTTTCTGAAAATAAGTTAGGCCTGTTAACACTATTAAAGGGAGCCTTAAAAAAGGTACAAGAAACGGCTGCTACTAGTGAATTAACAGTGGTTAAGTTATTGAACCGGTATATAATTCTTTTCAGTGCATTGATTAAGGCTTATGTGCAGGGAAGTTATACGAAATTACCTTTGATTACGTTAGTTAAAATTACGGCGGCTTTGCTTTACTTTGTGATGCCCTTTGACTTCATTCCAGACTTTTTACCTCTTGTAGGTTTTGCTGATGATTTAGCGATTGTAGTTTGGGTAGGAAAAGCCATCAAAGAGGAGCTGGATGAGTTTGAAAAACATCTTTAAATACACGATTAATTAACCTTTTTTAAATATATTTACGAAAATTTAGACAAAACAAGATATGATGAATGCTAGCATATTATTATTTTTAAATAGCCTTGGTGGTGGCGAAATGCTGCTTATTGGTTTATTGATTTTATTATTTTTTGGAGGTAAAAAACTTCCAGAATTAATGAAAGGCCTGGGTAAAGGTATTCGCGAGTTTCAAAATGCGAAAAATGATGTAAAAGATCAGATCAATAAAGAGTTAGACGATACGAAAGAATAAGTCACTCTATTACCTAATATCTGCATAGTTGAAGAAATTCAACTATGCTTTTGTGTTTATAAAGATTCCCTTTTTTAATGAGTTATACGAGTCAACCCTATGTGAAGATCAGGGAGAAATTGTTAGCGGGTGAGCTTTCGGTTTCTACTATTGTTCAAAGCAATTTAGATCAAATCCATTCCCATAATAAAGCATTGAATGCTTTTTTAGAGGTGTATGAAGATGAGGCAAAGGCGATGGCATTGGTCGTGGATGCTAAATTAAAAGTGGGTACAGCAGGACGATTAGCCGGTTTGGTAGTGGGAATCAAGGATTTATTATGCTATCAAGGGCACGGGTCTCAGGCAGGGAGTAAGATTTTAAATACCTTCAAATCCACCTTTTCAGCTACAGCAGTTCAGCGTTTATTAGACGAAGATGCGATTATCATAGGTCGCCAAAACTGTGATGAATTTGGGATGGGGAGCACGAATGAGAATTCTGCTTTTGGTCCTGTTTTAAACTTTGCTAATCAAGCTTATGTGGCTGGGGGAAGTTCGGGAGGATCAGCGGTAGCTGTTCAAGCAGGTATGTGCCAGGTCTCTTTAGGCACAGATACAGGTGGTTCTATTCGAATGCCTGCTTCTTTTTGTGGTGTTATTGGTTTAAAACCGACCTATGGTTTGGTTTCTCGTTGGGGATTAATTGCTTATGCGTCTTCATTTGATACGATCGGTCCCATAGCAAATCATGTTTCGGATGCTCGATTAGTAATGGATATAATTAAAGGGGATGATGGGCAGGATAGTACGTTGGTCGCTCAAATTCCCCCACCTACATCTGATAAAATGCGAATAGCTTATATTAAGGAAGTGGTGGAACATCCTAGTTTACAACCAGAGATTAAAGCTGCATTTGAAAAGAAGGTAGCTCAATTAATTAGTTTAGGATATACGGTAGAAGGGGTTGATTTTCCCTATATAGATCAATTATTGCCTACTTATTATGTATTAACCACGGCTGAATCGAGTTCAAACTTGGCCCGATTTGATGGGGTGAAATTTGGTCATCGTACCTCTAATCCGGTTGATCTGATGCAACTATACAAGCGATCCCGTAGGGAAGGATTTGGTGAAGAAGTGAAGAGACGTATCATGTTAGGGACTTTCGTTCTAAGTGCAAATTATTACGATGCCTACTATACTAAAGCCCAAAAAGTACGGCGCTTAATACAAGAAAAAACGATAGCAATTTTATCAGAATATGATTTTATCGTTTCTCCCACCACGTCTTCGACTGCTTATCGATTAGGCGAAAAGACCGCAGATCCTATTCAGATGTACCTGGGGGACCTTTTTACTGTTCAGGCGAATGTGGCGGGTATTCCAGGACTCTCCATACCGATGGGAGAGGATTCTAACGGATTACCCATGGGTTTTCAATTAATGACCTATCCTTTTCAAGAGGATAAAATGTTAGATTTAGGCGAAAGACTAACAAATGATGAGAAATAGACTTGTTTTTCTTTTCTGTTTATTTATTACTCAGGTTTCCTTTTCTCAGGTTACTGGGGCTTATATGCCTGCTTATGATTTCAAACAGATTGATTCCTTATCCAAAATCGAGCAAGGTGGGCCTCCTGCGTTCTCTATTGACCCTGGTTTAATTCAAGATCGTTTAAAAAAGTTGGAAAATGTCATTCCGCTGAACTACAATATTATTACACATCAGTTTGTGGAAATCTTTGCATTTCGAAAAGCGAGTTTCACACAACGCATGCTCGAGAAAAAAGATATATATTTTCCATTATATGAAAAGTACCTAGAGAAATATGGTCTTCCTGATGAATTAAAGTATTTATCGCTCATTGAGTCGGGATTAGAAAATAAGGCCATTTCAAATAAAGGAGCCGGTGGATTATGGCAATTTATGCCGAAAACGGCTAGGGGTGATTTTGGGATGCGGGTTGACCAATTCATTGACGAGCGTTTTGATGCGGAAAGAGCCACAGATGCTGCGTGTCAATATTTAAAACGCCTTTACAAAACATTTGGGGATTGGCATTTAGCTTTGGCTGCTTATAATACGGGTCCTGCTAACGTAAAAAGAGCTATGCGTCGCTGTGGTGGGGCGAATGATTTTTGGGGTATTTATGCGTGTTTACCTGCACAAACAAAGGCCTATGTTCCTCAATTCATTGCGATGACCTATATGATGAATTTTCATTGGGATCATTCTATTCAGCCAGAAAATTGGGTAATAGATATACCTAAGGATAGTATTTTAGTGAGTGGCTATTTGAATTTAAATACATTGTCACGTTTAACGGGTTTTTCTTTAGATACACTAAGACGATTAAATCCACATATTATTTCTCATTTCCTGCCTAAAAATTCACAACAAGTTAAAGTACATTTACCCTCTAACCGTTTTCCTTATTTTGAGCAAAATAGGGTTCAAATTATGGATTCTGCTCGGGTAGATTTATCTGCTCCAGAATTAATGGAGACTGATACCTTAGAAACGGAGGAGCCAGTACCTGTAGCTAAACGATATACGTATCGAGTAAAAGGAGGGGATAATTTATCAACCGTTTCTCGTAGATTAGGTTTAAGTGTGATGGAGCTTAAGCGCTTGAATCGGATAAAAGGTTCCCATTTGAGAAAGGGGCAAGTTTTGACTTATTTCAAATTAGTCAAGACAAAACAGCGCATAACGAAGAAAAAGAATAAACGCTCTAACGTAAAAAGTAGAAGAAAAGTTAAGCATAAAAAGAAAAAAAGTAAAGTTAAAAAACGCCGTAAACGCAGGTAATTATGATAGCTTATTTGAAAGGAAAATTAGCCCACAAAGATCGTGCGCATGTAATAATTGATGTGAATGGAGTGGGGTTATGAGGTGAAAATTTCACTTCAGACGTATGCCTCTTTAGCAGATGGGGAAGAAAGTTGCAAGCTGTTTACCCATTTACAAGTGAAAGAGGATTCTCATACTTTGGTTGGTTTCCATTCGATGGATGAAAAACTATTATTTCTAGACTTGATCTCCGTTTCTGGTATAGGACTAAGTACGGCGTTAGTTATGTTGTCGTCTTTTTCTTCTAATGAAATTCGTTCAGCCATTATGAACGAAAATATTGCTTTGATACAATCCATTAAAGGTATTGGATCTAAATCTGCCCAACGGGTTATTTTAGAATTAAAAGATAAGTGCAAGAAAGATGCCTTATTTGTAGAGGCAGGAATTGCTTCCCATGATTCGAATTTTGGTCATAAGCAAGAAGCTTTAGCTGCCCTAGTTACACTTGGTATTCCGCGTATGGCTGCCGAAAAGAGTTTGGAAAGCATCCTCAAATCTAATCCGGATGCGTCTGTAGAAAATTTAATCAAATTAGCCTTGAGATAGTTTGAGTACAGTTAAAAGACAATTTTGGTCATTATGGATACCCTTCTATTTGGGTTTGGGAATGATGTTGTCTTTTTCGAGTATAGCTCAAGTAGATTCCGTCTCTAAATCAGGTAAAAAGCCGCGGTTATCTTTTAAAAAAACAAATCGAAATCAAGGGAAATCCCCCTTTTCTATTTATTCAAAAAAATCTAGTCCTACCTATTCTTTTGAATCAGATTCAAAGATGGTTATTCGAAAAGATGCCACTGGAGCTGCTGAATTAACTGATTTTAAGTCTTTTAATCAATTGCAAAATCAGGAGGTGAATCGAAGCTTTTGGCAATCTTATTCTAAAAGTTTAGATGGTAGCAGTAATTTAAAGTCTCGAGGCCTATTTCCTAAAATTGAATTACCTCCGGCTATTGACCGAATTTTTGGAGGAACGGAGGTTTCCTTTAAACCCAATGGATCCCTATTGCTTGATGTGGGTTATATGGGGCAATTTGTCGATAATCCGGCTATACCAGTACAATTAAGGTATGTAGGAAATCTTTTCTTTAACGAGCAAGCTCAGATTAACTTTCAAGGCAAGATAGGTGATAAGCTGAATTTAAATGTCAACTTCGATACGAAGGCTAGTTTTAACTTTCAGAATCAGTTAAAACTAAATTGGAAGACACAGGAAGAAGATATTCTCCAAAATATTGAAGTAGGAAATACCTCTTGGACCTTGAATTCTCAGTTGATTCCTGGTATCCAAAATTTGTTTGGTGTGAAAACCTTACTGCGTTTTGGGGCATTAGATATGACCGTTGTGGCAGCGCAGCAAAGGTCTAAACAAGATTGTATTACGCTTAAGGGTGGAACGCAGGGTAAAAATTTCGAAGTACGAGTGGATCAATATGATGAAAACAAGCACTTTTTCTTATCCTCTTATTTTCGAACTAATTATGAAAGGGCACTTAAAAATCTCCCCGTTATTTCAAGTGGTATCACAGTAACTCGTGTGGAGGTTTATGTGACGAATCGTACCCAAAGTACGGAAACTCTCCGGAATTTAGTCTCCTTATACGATTTAGGTGAAGCTAGTCCTTATAACAATACAAATCCAATTTTTCAACCCATTAATTCAACTAGCCCAGTAGATAATAAAGCAAATGGGATGTATGCGAAGCTTTTAGCAGATCCTAATTTACGGAAATCAAATGAGGCGACCGATAGATTAGAGACGACCTATAATTTAAAACGAGGAACGGATTTTGATGTTTTAAAAGGGGCGAAACGCTTAACGGATAGAGAATTTAAGTTTAATTCCCAATTAGGTTATATTTCCTTAGTGGCTCCACTTCGTAACGATGAGGTTTTAGCAGTTTCGTATGAATACACGCTGAATGGGCGTAAATATAAAGTAGGGGAGTTGACAGAAGATTACCAGGCTCGCCAAGATGATGAGGTTTTGATTCTTAAAATGCTGAAGTCGAGTACCATTCGAAATAATCTTAATTCATCCACGACTGGCAAGCCTCACCCCATGTGGGATTTAATGATGAAGAATATTTATTCATTAAATACGTCCGCATTAACTAAGCAAAATTTTCAATTGCGAATTGTCTACAAGGATGATGCGACGGGGATTGATAATAGCAATTTGATCGAAGGGATTAACTTTAAAGATATTCCTCTAGTGAAGGTTTTAGGTTTAGATAAATTGAATTTTGCAGGTGATCCTCAGCCGGATGGAAACTTTGATTACATTGAGGATATTACGATAGATTCCAAAAACGGAAAAATTATTTTTCCAGTCTTAGAGCCTTTTGGGAATAATTTGAGAGCAAAATTCACCTCTTCAGAGACTAATTTAATAGATAAATATGTATTCGATAAATTGTATACGGGGACTCAAACAGATGCGGCTCAATTATCAACTAAGAATAAGTTTTTTATCAAAGGATCCTTTCAGTCAGGTTCGGGTGGAGATATTTCTTTGCCTTTCGGGGTTGAAGCAAAATCGGTTACAGTTACGGCTGGTGGACAATCTTTAGCGGCTGGTACAGATTATATAGTCGAACCGCAGTCAGGGAGGGTGAAAATCATCAATGAAGGTGTCTTTGGTTCTGGAAGAGAAATTAAGGTATGTTATGAAAAGCCTGATTTATTCTCTAATCAAATCCGAACCTTATTAGGAACGCGTTTAGATTATAATTTAGGTAAGAATGTGCATTTAGGAGCGACCATACAAAATATGTCTGAAAGTCCTCCTGCCTTTTTCCGAAGGGTGGCAATGGGGAATGAACCGGTTGATAATACGCTCATTGGTTTTGATGCTAGTATTTTGCAAAATTCTCAGGGTATTACGCGCTTCTTAGATAAGCTACCATTGATTTCAACCAAAGAAACATCGGTCATTGATTTTCAGGGGGAATTTGCGAAACTAATCCCGAATGTAAATGATCGGGTTCAAGGTAATGCTTTCATTGATGATTTTGAGGCTGCACGTGTCATTTATAATCTAAGCTCCCAGTCTACCTTATGGAAATCGGGAGCTACTCCTAAATCTTATGTTGTGACGGGGAGTAAATTAGCGGCGGGTTTTAATCGGGCTAAAATTGCTGCCTATACGGTGGATGCAAGTATTTATGGTCAAGGTGGATTTGCCTTAGATGTTCCGGGTTTAGATCCCACGAAAGTTAACGCCTATGCTTACGAAAGAGTCGTCACGCCTAAAGGGCTGTTTCCTAATAAAGATTTTGCTAACAACATAACCAATCTGCCTATCGGCGTATTAGACGTAGCTTATTTCCCTTCTGAAAGGGGATTGTATAATTTTAATACCAATCTCTCGTCGAAAGGATTATTGCCTACTCCGGCTTCTAATTTTGGCGCTATCACGAGGGCCATCAGCTCTGATACGGATTTTGATAATGCGAATGTGGAGCAAATTGAATTTTGGTTAATGGATCCATTTATAGGGGGTGAGGCGGGTAAAATTCGAGATGGCGTATTTAATAAAAATAATGAGACCGGAGGAAAATTAGTTTTTCATTTGGGGGATGTATCCGAAGACTTCATTCCGGATGGATATTCCAATTTTGAAAATGGAATACCTGCCGGGAATAAAATTACGGCAGGAGCTGGTAAAAATGTGGAAACTACGGAATGGGGTTTAGCCCCGTCTCGCCAATTCGTAATTAATGCCTTTGATAATTCGGCTGGTCGTGAGAAGCAAGATATTGGATTAGATGGTTTACCTAATAGTTCTGATGATGCAACAGCGCTGACTGAAACAACTCATTTTAAGGCTTATTTAGATCAAATTAAGGGAAGGGTGACAGATGCGCCTGCTTTGGCAAAAATCCAAAATGACCCAGCTGGTGATGATTTCGATTATTACTTAAACCAAAAATTCAATAACACCGAATCACTTATTCAGCGCTATAAGAATTACTTGGGGATGGAAAACAATAGTCCTACTACGGCGAATCCATCTAATACCAATTTTACGGAGGCGAATAGTATGTTACCGGATCGGGAGGATTTGAATAATGACAATACCGTTAACGAAAATGAGGCTTATTTTGAATATGAGGTAGATTTAAAACCCAATAGCCTTCAAATTGGGAATGGATTTGTGGTGGATAAGATTTCAGAGGGGGGAGTTAATTGGTATTTATTCCGTATTCCCATTAAAGATAAACGCAATTACAAGACGCCCGCTGGTGAGATTAACTCGTTTAAATCAATCCGATTTATGCGAATGGTGCTTAAAGAATTTCAAGAACCAGTGGTTTTGCGCTTTGCTCAGCTTCAATTATCCGGTTATAGTTACCGAAAATTTGTGGGAGAATTAGATAAGCGAAGTGGTCAAGATTTGCCGGAACTCTATGATGCTAAGTTCCGTGTTTCGAGTGTGAATATTGAAGAGAATGGACCAGCTAATAAGGGGGAGACCGCAATTCCTTATGTGGTGCCTCCTGGATTTGTACGCGATCAAGATATTACCACTATTAATAATGCACGTCTGAATGAGCAATCCATGAGCTTATGTGTGGATAATTTACGTGCTGGGGATGCTAGAGCGGTCTTTAAAAATACGCTTTTTGATTTCATTAATTACAAGCGTTTAAAGATGTTTGTTTCGATGCAAAGTCCGGATCCAATTAATGGTCAAGTAAGTGCATTCTTACGAATTGGAACTGATTTAACAGATAATTACTATGAAATCGAGAATTCGGGCTTAACACAAACACAGAAAGGTCAAAGTTTAGATACTGAAATTTGGCCGATGGAAAATGAGTTTGATATTGAGTTTGATTTAGTGAAGCAAGTGAAGACGGAGAGAGACAAGCAAGGAAAGAGTTTGCAAGAGCGTTTCACCATGATGGTGACGAGTTCTACTGGTAAAACCTACAAAATTACTGTGATGGGTCGTCCTGATCAAAGCGCCACGATGGTGACGATGATAGGCGTGAGAAATACGAGTACAACGAATAAATCTTTCTGTATATGGGTGAATGAATTAAGGGCGTCTGGCTTTGATCAGACCTCTGGGGAAGCGGCTATAGGTAAATTAGGTTTGAAATTAGCGGATTTAGGTACGATTCAGATGAATGGTAGTTTTAAGAATTACGGTTTTGGTGGGGTTCAGGCCAAAATTTCAGAACGTAGTCGCGAAAATAATTTGGAATATGGAATTACGGCCAACCTGAATTTAGATAAACTATTGCCTAAGA
>CAIVPV010000166.1 GCA_903907915.1 uncultured Cytophagaceae bacterium | reverse complement strand
TTAATCGAAAATATTCAACGGGAGAACTTGAATGCCATTGAAATAGCCCTTTCCTATAAGCGATTGATGGAAGAATGCGATTTGAAACAAGAGGATTTAGGAGCTCGAGTGGGTAAAAATCGTTCGACTGTTACGAATTATATGCGTTTGCTTAAATTACCACCGCACATTCAAGTAGCTATTCGGGATAATAAATTGTCGATGGGACACGCGCGTTGTTTAGTGTCTTTAGAGGATACAGCATTGCAAAATTCCTTATTCCTAAAAGCAATGGCCGAAGATTGGTCTGTTAGGCGATTAGAGGATGCGGTGCGTCAATCAGGTAATATGGATGCTCCTACTGCTGGAGCGGGCACTGTTAAGATTTCTGCACAAGAGCTACAGGCTTGGCAAGCGTCCTTAAAATCATTTTTTAAAGCACCTGTTGCCTTGAAAATCAATGAAAAAGGCGAAGGGGAGATCAAATTAAGTTTTAAATCGAAGGACGAGTTATTAACAATTCTTAACAAAGTTCAATAATGTACTTTCGGTACTTGCTTTTAGTTTTGTTACTGCCATTTAGCTTATCCTCTATGGATTTGAAGGATAGTTTAGCTATTAAGCCCGTAACTAAGCCTGTAGTTAAACCTTACAAGATTATTCCACGGCAAGCGACTTTGAAATCATTGATGATTCCCGGTTGGGGGCAATTGTATAATCGGCAGTATTGGAAGTTACCTTTAGTGGCCGGTGCTTTTGTCTCTTTAGGGATGATCGCTAACTGGAATGATGTACGTTATACGAAATATAGAGATTTTTATTACCAAGTTTCTACACATCCGGATGACCCCAAGTATGTCCCTCCTACCACAGTGGCGGTACCTTATGAGGATGGGACGATACGTGATTTAGATGTGAATCAATTAAAGCGTTTAACAGATGGTTATCGCAGAAATAGAGACTATACCTTTATTGGAATGGTCTTAGCATGGACGCTTAATGTAGTAGATGCGAATGTGAGTGCTCATTTGAAAACATTTGATGTCTCAGATGATATTAGCCTTAAAGTGAAACCGACACTAGATTACCAGCCTTTTTCCCAAAGTTTGGTATCCGGCCTCACCTTATCATTTAATTTTAAATAAAGATGAAGATTGTATTAATCGGTTATGGTAAAATGGGCAAAGAGATCGAGCGTCTATCGCTGGAACGTGGTCATCAAATTGTAGCGAAAATAGATGTGGATAATCAGGCTGATTTAGCTGCTTTGTCTTCTGCTGAGGTAGATGTAGCCATTGAATTTTCTAATCCCGCATCCGCCTATGCGAACATCTTGACTTGCATAAACAAACAAATTCCAGTCGTTTGTGGAACCACAGGTTGGTTAGAAAAGAAAGCAGAGATTGAGGCTTTGACTAATGAAAAGCAATCCACTTTCTTTTATGCCTCTAATTATTCGATCGGTGTGAATTTGTTTTTCCGTTTGAATAAGATGCTTGCACAATTGATGTCTCCGCATAAAGAGTATGATATTTATACGAACGAGATTCATCATACAGAAAAGAAGGATTCACCTAGTGGAACAGCCATTACGATTGCTGAAGGCATTATTGAAGTGAATGATTCAAAAGATAAATGGGTGAATAATGAGATAGCAGCGGCGAACGAAGTAGCGATTTGGTCGCAACGAGAGTCGGTTATCCCAGGCACTCATACCGTTAAATATATTTCCAAAGTAGATCAGATCGAAATCACTCACGAGGCATTCAGTCGCGAAGGTTTTGCCTTAGGAGCTGTGATTGCTGCGGAGTGGATTAAAGATAAAAAAGGAGTCCTAGGTATGGACGATATGTTAAAATAAGATGAAGAAAACGAAAGAAACACCTAAAAAACAAAAATCAGCCTTTAGAGAATGGTTAGATTCAGTCGCATTTGCTGTAGTGGCTGCCACCTTAATTCGCTTTTTTGTTTTCGAAGCCTACACCATTCCGACTCCTTCGATGGAAAGTTCGTTAATGGTAGGCGATTTCCTATTTGTAAGTAAATTACATTATGGGGTTCGAACGCCTAAAACTCCATTACAATTACCCTTGACGCATCAAAAGATTTGGTTTACTGATATTCCGTCCTATTTGCGTTGGTTAAATTTACCCATTTATCGCCTTCCTGGTTTCTCCTCCGTAAAACAAGGGGATGCCGTGGTATTTAATGTACCTAATTTTGAGGAAGATGGTGACGCACCGGTTGATTTACGCACCTTTTATGTGAAGCGTTGCGTGGCAACTCCAGGGGATGTCCTTGAGGTGCGCGATCAGCAAGTGGTTGTTAATGGAAAGGCGATGGAAAATCCGGTTCGGATGCAGCATCCCATTTTTATGAAGACGAAGGAGAATTTAGAGGAGAAATTTTTCGAGGAATATGGTATACGTAATTCGCCAGATGCGAGTTATGATTCAGCCGACTGGTTGCCTTTAGCGGAGCCAGATTCGCAAAATGTACTTTGGGGCTATAAAATGAATACCTCTAAAGCAATGATGGAAGAAATTCAAGCCTTGCCATTCAAGAAATCATTCGATACTAATTTATTTAAGGATCCTAAAGGGGTGACATTTATTGATATTTTCCCTCATGATACCACTTTATTTAAATGGAATCGTGATTTCTACGGTCCTTTGAAGGTTCCTGCTAAAGGCTTAACCGTTCCATTGACGAAAGAAAATGTCGCGATTTATGGGGAGACTATTCAGAAATACGAAGGGAATAAGGACGTTAAGATTTCTGCTTACCAAATATCAATAGAAGGTAAGGCAATTACGTCATATACCTTCAAACAAGATTATTACTTTATGATGGGTGATAATCGCCATAATTCAGCTGATTCTCGATTCTGGGGCTTTGTTCCGTCAGATCACATCGTAGGAAAGGCATTCTTTGTTTGGATGTCGATAGACCCTAATAAGAGTCTATTCTCTTGGAACAAGATTCGATGGAATCGGCTTTTTAGATTAGTAGACTAAAAAAAAGGCAGCTCACGAGCTGCCTTTTTTATTAAAGTACTTTAAGTACGAATCCCTTCAAGTAATTACTCTCGGGATGAAATAAGTTAATCGGGTGATCAGGGGATTGTGTCATTTGGTGTATCACCTGGATTTCTCTTCCTACGGCGATTCCTGCCGCTACCAGCATATTGTAGAATAAATCTCGCGTGATTACCTGAGAACAAGAATAAGTGAATAATAATCCGTTTTTCTTGATCTTGCGCAAAGCCAATTCATTGATTTTTTGATAACCTTGTAAGGCTTTGTGCTTCGCATTCATTGATTTAGCAAAGGCAGGTGGATCTAATACAATGATGTCAAATTCATCTTCATTCGCCTTTAAATAGGGTAGGGTCTCACCTACGATGGCTTCATGTTGTAATCCCTGCATTTTATTTAATTCGATGTTAGCCGTAACTAAATCGATGGCCTTTGCTGATGCGTCTAATGAAATGACAGATGAAGCACCCGCTTCTAAAGCATATAAAGAAAAGCCTCCAGAATAGCAGAAGGTATTTAATACGGATTTTCCTTTCGCGTATTTAGCTAAAAGTGCTCTGTTTTCTCTTTGATCAATGAAGAATCCAGTTTTTTGTCCGGTGATCCAATTTATGGAAAAGGACAGGCCATTTTCTTTCACAGTATAGGGAACGCTTACTTCGCCAAAAACAAAGCTATTCACGCAGTTTTGGGCGTATTCCGTAGGAAGTGTTTCGCGGCTTTTGTCATAAATCGCTTTGATTTTTTTTCCTAATACTGATTTAATCGCTTCCACAATTTCATCGCGGTCGCGGTGCATTCCGATGGTATGAGCTTGAAAAACGAGTACATCTTTGTACAAATCCATTATTAGTCCAGGGCAGCCATCACCTTCTCCGTGTATCAAACGAAAGGCATTTGTTTTGTCTAGTGGCAATAAAGCTCGTAGATCCCAGGCATTCTGAATCCGTTTTTCCCAATATAAACTCTTGGATTCAATCGCTTGAAATGAGATAATTTTGACGGCAATGCTACCGTTATGGAAGTGACCGGTTCCTAGAAATTCTTCTCTAGAGCTAATTACATTGACCCAATCCCCATCTTGAAGATTGGGACTTTGTTTTGCGATGGCTCCTGAAAATATCCAAGGATGAAAACGTTTAACCGGTGCGTCTTTCCCCGGTTTTAATTGAATAAAAGGATTCGAGTTCATTCTGCAAAATTGCA
>CAIVPV010000165.1 GCA_903907915.1 uncultured Cytophagaceae bacterium | reverse complement strand
TTGAAGATTTATTAGAGAAAGAAGTGACGAAGGCGGCTGTTCCTGAAGAGTTTGGGGAGACGCCGGAATATAATCCAGCGGCACAGAAAAGTTCTTTTGGAGGATATAAGGGTAAATCAGGCGGCGGATTTAAATCGGGCGGCGGAAAGTCGAGTGGTGGAAAGTCCAGCGGCGGAAACTTTTGGAAAAAGAAATCATGAGATTAATTGCTCTATTGTTGTTTTTCGGCTTTTCTAGTTGGGCTCAAGATACCACGCAGCATATCATCGCTGGTCGTTCTAATTCGAAAATTCAACAGGAGAAACCCTACGTTATTCTAATTTCAGCGGATGGATTTCGCTCTGATTTTTCGCATAAATACGAGGCTAAATACCTGCAATCAAAAGAATCGACAGGTGTGAAGGCAAGCTATATGCAGCCGTCCTACCCTTCTTTAACCTTCCCCAATCACTACAGCATCGCTACGGGTTTGTACCCAGCCCACCACGGATTAGTAGATAACACTTATTTAGACGTGAATTCAGGCCAGGAATACCGAATGTCGAACAAGAAAATGGTGGGTGAAGGAAAATGGTATGGCGGAACTCCACTGTGGGTATTAGCCGAAAAACAGCAGATGATTTCAGCTAGTTTCTATTGGGTGGCTTCGGATGCAAACATTCAAGACACTTACCCCTCTTATTACTACGTTTATAATGAGGTAATTGATATCAAAACCCGTATAGCCCAGGTTAAGAATTGGCTTTCCCTACCGGCAGACAAACGTCCACATTTAATTACCTTTTATTTTCCAGAAGTAGATCACGATGCCCATGAATTTGGCCCAGAAGATCCTCGGGTAAAAAATTCAGTGCAATTTGTGGATCAGGCTATCGCGGATTTAGAAGCTGCTGTTGCTCCTTTAGGGCTTCCGATCAACTTTGTATTTGTCTCAGATCACGGAATGAAAGAGGTAGATAATGTGAATACCATCGGCAAACCCGCTCCTTTGAATACCACAGCCTTTCAAGTGCCTTATGGTGATGCCTTGTTGCACGTTTATGCAAAGGATCCTTCGAAAATCGACTCGACTTACCAGGAATTAAAAAAAGACACGCGTTTTACGACCTATAAGATCGATGAGACTCCGGCACATTGGCATTACCGTAAATCAGATGATAAATTTAACCGTTTAGGGGATCTATTATTAGTGCCAAAACTCCCACAAGTATTTAACCTGTCTACCCGAAAAACCTCGAAAGGCAAACACGGTTTTGACACCGCTCTACCCGAAATGCGCGCAAGCTTTCAGGCTTGGGGGCCTGCTATTAAATCAGGACTACAACTGGACGGATTTGAGAATGTGAACGTTTATCCTTTCGTGGCTAAAATCCTCGGATTAACTTACGATCCTAAATCCATCGATGGGAATAGTAAGGTATTGCAAAAAGCCTTGAAGTAATTATTTCTTGTAGCTTATTTTCCAAATACTCCCATTCAAATCATCACTCACAAACAGCGATCCATCTGGCCCTTGTGCTAGTCCGCAGGGACGGTGTTCGATAGGACCAGTCGGTTTCGTTAAATCTTGTCCAGAAAAATTATCAGCGAAGATTTCCCAAGGACCCGACGGCTTTCCATTTTTAAAAGGAACAAAAGCGACAAAATAGCCCTTCTTTAATTCGGCTGATTGACCATGAAATGCGATGAATGCACCATTTTTATAACGGGCAGGAAAACTGTTTCCTGTGTAAAAAAGCAGATCATTCGGTCCCATGTGAGCTGGAAAAGCTACCACTGGATTCAAAGCATTTTCTCCTCCTGTTTTCTTTCCATCCCCACCATACTCTGGAGCGACAATTTTCTTCTTTTGAATATGATCGTAATAAATATAAGGCCAGCCGGCATCGTCCCCTTCTTTCTTAAATTCATACATCGCTTCTGAAGGAAGCTCCTGGCTTTGTTTTGGCGTATAATATTGTGGGTAAAAATCATGGAATTGACCTCTTCCGTGTGCCATCGCAAACAAAGACTTCGTCGAATTATTCCAAACAATTCCTACCGCATTCTTTAAACCCGTCGCAAAACGAGTTCCATCTGCAAAACCTTGGTTCAATTTATTCGCATCAAAACGCCAAACACCCCCAGCAGAATCCAAAACCGCACACGGACTCATTCCTTTACCAGTACCTGGCTCTCTACATGGATCATTCCAAGAACCAATCGTCACATAGATATTTTTGCGCTCCTGATCAAACACAAAAGTTTTCGCATTATCCCGACCATGATCTGGCAAACCATTCACAATCGTTTCAAATTTATTCCAATCCGCCACCTCACCAGTTGCATTCAAAGCATAGCGAAAAACGCCCTTATTAGATGAAGCATAGAAATAATCATCGTGAATGGCGATACCGGTACCCGTATAATTACCAAACAACGTTTGCTCCTCATAAACCCCATCTTTATCCTTATCCTTCAATAAAAGGATCCCTTTTCCATCCTTGAGTTTGGACAATTTCGCATAGACATCGCCTTGCTTCGAAACAGCTAAATGACGGGTTGAGCCAAGATCCTTCCCAATTTCACTTACGTGAAAGCCGGCAGGTACTTTAATTTCTTGCGCAAAAATGAGGGAGGGTGCTAATAAGCACAGGGTAAGAATTTTCTTCATGGATATTTAATAGGTTGCTTAAAGATAGAAGAAAAAACAAAAAAGACCTGCACTTTCGTACAGGTCTTTTCAATTAAGTGGTCGCGTAGGGATTCGAACCCCAAACCTTCTCATCCGTAGTGAGATGCTCTATCCAGTTGAGCTACGCAACCATTGCCCTTTCGGGATTGCAAAGGTAGGATTTCTTTGGCAATATGAAAAAAAAGCAGCCGAAATTTTCTAAAAATTATTTCCCTTTGAAATGAGGAGCCCTTTTTTGCATAAAGGCCATCACGCCTTCAGCGAAGTCCTCACTCTTTCCTAAGATGGTTTGTTCCTCAGCTTCAGAAGCTAAAGTCGCTGCTAAATCCTGATTATAAGCCCTTTGCAAAGATCGCTTCATCAAAGAAATAGACAAGGTGGCTTTCTTCGAAAAGGATAAGGCTATTTCATGCACCTTCGCTTCCCACTCTGATTCCGAAACCACTTCCACCACCAATCCAATCTCTTTCGCCTCATTTGCTCCCACTTTACGTCCTGTTGTAGCTAAATCAAAAGCACGGTGATATCCTACCGACTGCATTAAAAAGGCGGTGGAACCCGCATCCATGGCTAAACCAATTTGGACAAATAACTCAGAAAAATAAGCATCTTCTTTCGCAATGAGATAATCACAGGCTAAAGCTAAACTACAGCCAGCTCCTGCTGCCACTCCATTTATCGCACCTATCACAGGTTTGTTTAAACCTCTTAAGGCGGAAATCATCGGATTATAAGTTGTGCGCAACACATTCCCTAAATTAGGATCGCTCACACCAGATTTCAAATCAGCCCCCGAACAAAAGGCCTTCCCTTCTCCCGTAATGACTAATACACGAACCTCATCGTCGATTTGAGCCGCTTCTGCCACCTCCCTGATTTCGTGAATCAAGCCTGCATTTAAGGCATTATAGACCTCTGGACGATTTAAAGTTAAGGTCCAGATGGGACCGTTTCGGTGGAGCTTTAGGTAGTTGAAAGTCATAGCTTATGCAAATTCATATTTTCGAATTAAATCAAATTCATTTTTCTTTAATCTCAATTCTTCTTCTATATCATAATCATCTTGTAAACTCATCCAGAATTTTACAGAATTACCAAAAAACAAAGACAAACGCAAGGCTGTATCCGCCGTCACTCGACGTCGTCCTTTTACTATTTCTGAAATCCGGGTTTGCGGTATATTAATCTCTTTCGCTAAGCGATAGGCTGAAATACCCATAGGAAGGAGAAATTCCTCCATTAAAATCTCTCCAGGATGTATATTTTTCAAATTTTCCATATTAATGACAATCTACAATTTCTACTTCTTTAGAACCGAAGGATTTAATCATAATGACGCAATACGTTACTAACTCCAAAGGTAAGTAAAATTCATCGAATTCCTAATCAATAAACTGATTATAAATGTTTCCTCAATCTCGCCACTGGAATCCCCAGCTGATCACGGTATTTAGCCACCGTTCTGCGCTTCACGACGAAGCCTCGTTCCAGCAACAATTGCTCTAAATCCTCATCCGAATGAGGCTCTGAGCTCGGTTCCTGCTCGATGATCTCGCGCAAGATGTTCTTTACTTCTCGGGTAGAGAAGTCCTCGCCAGATTCATGAGTAATGCCTTCTGAAAAGAAATATTTTAAGGGGTAAATGCCAAAATCGGCTTGTACCGACTTCGCCGAAACCACGCGAGAGACCGTGGAAATATCCATTTCAATCATCGCCGCAATTTCTTTCATCTTCATCGGCTTCAAAACCGCCTCATCACCGGTCAAAAAGAACTCATATTGTTTGGCCACAATACTCTCCATCGTCTTCATCAAAGTACCCTGGCGTTGCTGGATAGCAGAAATGAACCAAGAGGCCGAATCTAATTTATGTTTGATAAACGTAACTGCCTCTTTGATATCTTTTTGTTTCTTATCGCCCTTATCGTAGGTCTGCAACATTTCTTGAAAGGCACGAGAAACTCGAAGTTCAGGTGCATTCTTCCCATTTATCTTGATCTCTATTTTCCCGTTTTGGTTAGTAATGATGAAATCGGGCTGCAAATAAGGGGCGATAGGCGCATCGTCTCCTCCACCTGGTTTGGGATTCAAATGAGTGATGACTTGCATCGCTTTTTTTAGTTCTTCCTCTGTGATGGCTAATTTGGAGAGTAAAACGCTGAAGTGCTTTTTAGAAAACTCCTCAAAAAAATCATCTACTAAACGAATCGCTAACTGGTGAGCAGGGGCGTCCGATTCCTTGCGATGCAATTGTAGCGACAAACATTCTTGCAAGCTACGCGCGGCAATACCGGCAGGATCTAACGATTGCACTTTGAATAAAACCTGTTCCACCTCGTCGTAATCCGTCTCAAAGCCTTGCGTGAAAGCTAAGTCGTTCACAATGCTTTCAATATTGCGACGCAGATAACCATCCTCCTCTAAGGAACCGATGATTTGCTGGGCGAGAATTTCCTCTCGCTCGTTGCGAACGACGTAACGGATTTGGTTTAATAAATACTCTTGAGTGCTGAATTCAGTGGCCAAAGGTCTTTCGCGCGTCTCCTCATTCGGATCATAAGAATCCCCGGCCATCTTGTAACCGGCATAGTCATCTTGCAGATAATCCCCTACTTCCATTTCCTCCCGCTCCAGATCATCTAGGGTTTCTCTTGGCTCCTGTTCCTCATTATGATCTAAACCTTCCTCTAGAGCCGGATTATCCTCCAATTCCTCCTCGATCCTAGCCGCTAATTCAGCCGTAGGAATCTGCAACAACTTGATATATTGTATCTGTTGTGGCGAGAGGTTCTGATGTTGATTCTGTTTTAAGGATAATCCCTGCATTGTCTATATAATCTACACCAAAGATAAGCCGATTTTTAATTACAAATAAATAAAATAAATCGGTTTTTTATCTGTAATTTTGAGGGTTATTGCCTCTATTGAGGCCTTTTTATTAATAATGCCCGAGTCATTTATGCAAATCAAAGAAATACTACGTTTAGCACCCACGCAGCAAAGCATTGTCGTGAAAGGTTGGGTTCGTACGAAAAGAGTTTCCTCGTCTGTCGCATTTATTGCGATCAATGATGGATCGACTATCCACAATATCCAAGCAGTCGTTTCAGAGGGAACCGTTTCAGAAGAAACGTTGAAATTAGTGACAACGGGATCTTGTATCGCCGTTACAGGTAAATTAATTGCCTCACAAGGACAAGGCCAAAACGTAGAAGTGGAAGTTGTTTCCATTGAAGTTTACGGAACAGCCGATCCGGAGAAATACCCTTTGCAGCCTAAGAAACACTCTTTAGAGTTCTTGCGCGAGATTGCACACTTACGTCCTCGGACGAATACCTTCTCTGCGATATTGCGCATTCGCCACGCTTTGGCCTACGCGATTCATACGTATTTCAACAATAACGGTTTCTTCTATTTACATACCCCTATTATTACGGGATCGGATGCGGAGGGAGCTGGCGAGATGTTCCGCGTGACGACTTTGGACCCTATCAATCCTCCGTTAACGGAAGAAGGAAAAGTAGATTATAAGGAAGATTTTTTTGGCAAAGAAACGAATTTAACGGTTTCAGGACAGTTAGAAGGAGAATTAGGGGCGATGGCTTTGTCCAAAGTCTATACCTTCGGACCTACTTTCCGAGCGGAGAATTCGAATACCACCCGCCACTTAGCGGAGTTTTGGATGATCGAGCCCGAAGTGGCTTTTAATGAGTTAGTGGATAACATGGATTTAGCGGAAGACTTCACTAAATACTGCATCAAATACGCTTTAGATCACTGTGCAGACGATATCGCCTTTTTAGAAAAGCGTCTAATCGAAGAAGAAAAGAACAAAAAGAAAGAAGAGCAATCGGAATTAAGCTTATCTGAAAAATTACGTTTTGTGACGGAGAATGAATTCGAACGCTTAACCTATACGGCTGCCATCGACATTCTATTGCAATCGAAAGCGCATAAAAATGGCAAATTCGTATATCCGGTAGAATGGGGAATCGACCTTCAATCAGAGCATGAGCGCTATTTAGTAGAGAAACATTTCAAAAAACCCGTTATCTTAACGAATTATCCGAAAGACATCAAAGCCTTCTATATGAAGTTAGATGAAGATGGAAAAACGGTTCGGGCGATGGATGTTTTATTTCCAGGAATTGGTGAAATAATTGGAGGATCCCAAAGAGAGGACAATTACGAGAAGCTTTTAAAGCGTACTAAAGAGGTAGGCATCGAAGAAGAATCCATCTGGTGGTATTTAGAAACACGACAATTTGGCTCTGCACCACATGCTGGTTTTGGACTTGGATTTGAACGATTAGTGTTATTTGTGACGGGTATGAGCAATATCCGTGACGTAATTCCTTTCCCACGCACACCTAAAACGGCTGAATTCTAAGATGTTTGGTTTAAAGCACGCAATGAATGGTTTAGTGGAACTCATCAAGAATGAGCGCAATGCGCGTTTTCATCTAGTGAGTACGCTTGTTGTGATTTATGTGGGCTGGAAAATAGGTTTTGAAGTATCAGAATGGCTTTGGATTTCTCTAGCTGTGGCTGGGGTTTGGGTAGCAGAATTGTTGAATTCTTCATTAGAAAGAATTACAGATCTAGTTTCTCCGCAGCAGAGTGAATTAGCGAAGAAGGCTAAAGATTATGCCGCTGGGGCGGTTTTAGTGATGGCTATTTGGGCGATTATCGTCTTCTTACTCGTAGCTGTCCCGCGAATTTTATTGAATTTAATGCTTTAAGAGCAACCAAATATGAAAGAATACGGATCGAGTGTTCAAAAATTAGTGAATTATATTTTGACCATTGCGGATGAAGAGCAAAGGACAAAATACGCTTATTTAATGGTCGAGGTGATGAAACAAATTCATCCGAATATGAAGGATAATAGCCAAGATTATTCGAAGAAGCTTTGGGATGATTTATACATCATGTCCAATTTTGAATTGAATGTGCAAAGCCCCTTCCCTCCTCCATCACCAGAATCACTAGGAAAGGCACCTCGTAAAGTGGCCTATAATCAGCACAACCTGAAATTCAAACATTACGGACGTAACGTGGAATTATTGATTCTGCGTGCGATTGCTGAGGAAAAAGAGGACGACAAAAAGATTTTAGTGGCGTATATAGCCCGATTAATGAAGGGTTTCTATGTAACCTGGAACAAGGAGTCAGTGGACGATGCGGTGATTTGGCAAAACATTAAAGAGATGTCAGAAAACCTGTTAGGAACGATTGTTGATGAATTATCACAAGAAGGATTAGGGCACGCTAAAGTGGCAAATAATGCGAGAAACGCCTATAATGCGCCAGAATATCCGAATAGCAATAACAATAATCGCAACAATAATTATCGGAAGAACAACTTCAGAAGCAACAATAATAACAACCGAAATAATAATTTCCGTAAAAATAAGTAATCATTTATGGCATCATTTAAAGTAACCGGTGGCCGCCGTTTGAAAGGAGAAATTACTCCTCAAGGAGCTAAGAACGAAGCATTACAGATTTTGTGTGCTGTGGTATTGACAGCTGAACCTGTCACCATTCACAATATCCCGAACATTCGCGACGTAAATCAATTAATTGATTTATTAGGCGATATGGGCGTGAGTATGCGTCGTTTATCGGAGTCAAGCATTGAATTTGATGCCTCCTTAGTGAATATCGATTACTTAGATTCAGATACCTATAAGAAGAAAGCTGCGGCACTTCGAGGATCGGTGATGTTATTAGGACCTACTTTGGCCCGATTCAAAAAAGGACGTATTCCTTCCCCAGGTGGAGATAAAATAGGCCGCAGAAGATTGGATACCCACTTCTTTGGCTTCATGAAACTAGGTGCTAAGTTCAATTACAGCCCCGAAGATGGTGGAATCTATGAAGTAGATGCCTCTGAATTACAAGGCGCATATATGTTATTAGACGAAGCGTCAGTAACAGGTACAGCAAACATTTTGATGGCTGCGGTTTTAGCCAAAGGCAAAACAACCATCTACAACGCCGCTTGCGAACCTTATTTGCAACAATTGAGCAAGATGTTAAACCGTATGGGAGCTAAAATCTCTGGTATCGGTTCGAACATGCTGTCCATTGAAGGTGTCGATGTATTACATGGAACGGAGCACACGATGCTTCCAGATATGATCGAGATTGGTTCTTTCATCGGTTTAGCGGTGATGACTCAATCGGAGATAACCATCAAAAACTGCCAAATCCCAGAATTAGGCATTATTCCTGAGGTTTTCAAGAAATTAGGTATTAAAATGGAGTTCCGTGGAGATGATATTTTCATCCCTTCCCAAGAACACTATGAATTAGAAAACTTCATCGATGGTTCAATGCTAACGATCTCTGACCACCCATGGCCAGGTTTCACTCCAGACTTACTATCAATCATTTTAGTGACTGCGATTCAGGCCAAAGGAACGGTCTT
Organism: uncultured Cytophagaceae bacterium; assembly: GCA_903907915.1. Taxonomy (GTDB): domain Bacteria; phylum Bacteroidota; class Bacteroidia; order Cytophagales; family Spirosomataceae; genus Aquirufa. The sequence continues at coordinate 1,840 of CAIVPV010000165.1, read as the reverse complement.
AATCCACCAAAAAATGTTCGAATCCCGTCTATTCTTCGTCGACCGTTTGATCGAAATGGGTGCCCAAATCATCCTTTGCGATCCACACCGCGCTACCGTAGTCGGATTTGATCGCAAGCAAACCTTAAAAGGAATCCGCATGTCATCACCAGATATTCGTGCCGGAGTTTCCCTTTTAATCGCTGCGATGTCTGCAAACGGCACTTCGATTATTGATAATATCGAACAGATCGACCGTGGTTACCAAAACATTGATACCCGTTTAAATGCCATTGGTGCAGAAATCGTGCGTATCTAATATGGAATTTCAGGCGAAGATTAAGCAAACGATTCGATTAGCGTCACCCATTGTTGTGGGTCAACTCGGCGTAATGCTCATGGGTTTAGCCGATACCATTCAGGTAGGTCAAATGTCTACAGGTGCAGCCGAAAGTTTAGGTGCATCTGGCATGGCAGGAAGTATATTCTTTACCATTGCAGTAGTGGGTTTAATCTGTATGCAGATAGTGGCTCCGATGATTTCCAAATCAGATGCAGAAGGTGATTTCACGGAATGTGGCAATTTATTACGGGCTAACATCCGTGTAGCCCTATTCTTGAGTATAATCACCATGTTATTAATCGGGCTAGCTGGAATGAATTATGATTTATTTAAGCAGACTTCGGCTAATAAAGCATTAACCCTTCCCTACCTAGCCTTAATAGCAGTTTCGGTAGTACCCATATTTTTATTCTCGGCTTTAAAAAGCTTTTCGGATGGTTTGCAGAAAACCTCCGTGGCTATGTATATTACAATCGCTGCCCTGATTTTCAATATCATTTTTAATCACATATTCATCAATGGGCTTGGCCCAATTCCAGCGATGGGATTGTTTGGAGCTGGCATTGCGACCTTAATGGCCCGCATTTTAATGGCCATTGCCCTCGCCATTTATCTATTCAAAATAGCCGATTATAGTAAATATTTCCAAAAAAAGCAGGTACATGCGGAAGCAAACGTGTTAGAAAAAACGATCTTAAAAATCGGTATTCCATCCGGAATGCAAGGCTTCTTTGAAATTGCGACTTTTGGGATGGCGGTTGTAATGATGGGTTGGATTTCTGTGACAGCCCAAGCGGCTCACATTGTTGCCATCAATATGGCATCCTTAACTTACATGATGGCATCGGGAATTGCTGCTGCTGGCGGAATATTAGTAGGTGCGGATATAGGCGAAAGGAATCGGAAAGGCATTTTTACCTCAGGTAACGCAGCACTAGTACTCTCCATTTTGTTTATGGGATTTTGTGCGCTAGTCTTCTTCTTCGGTAGGGACATTTTAGTGCGCGGCTACACGCAAGAAGTATCAGTCATTGCGATTGCAGTTACTCTGGTAGTTTGGGGAGCGATATTTCAGCTATTTGACGGAATACAGGCTGTTTCCCTCGGTTTACTTCGAGGCTTACAAGACGTTAATATCCCCACAGGAATTACCATTTTCTCCTATTGGGGCATTGGCATACCTCTTTCTTACTACATTGGGATATACCAGGGAGTAGGTGCAACAGGAATCTGGATGGGATTAACGGCAAGCTTGGTTTGTTCTTCCGTGTTATTATCGTGGCGCTTTTATGCACGGGCGAAGACGATTAATTTTGAGGAGTTGGAAGTAGAGTAATGTTCAAAGAGCAAAGTTCAAAGAGCAAAGATGGTATCGTCTCCGGCGATGGATTTAGAAGTACAATTCCTCCGGACTGACTACTGGATACTGGATACTAGAAATCAAAAAAGGCGCATTGCGCCTTTTTTGATTTCGTATTTGAACTTTGCTCTTTGAACTTTGGTCTTTGCTTAAGAATG
>CAIVPV010000164.1 GCA_903907915.1 uncultured Cytophagaceae bacterium | reverse complement strand
GTGCCTGTGGAGCGTTATAACTCATCTAGCTGGCCCAAGAAACAGTGGACGGGCGTTTTAGGTCATAAATTAAACGGGGCAGGCGCTGGTTATTTCGAATACGAAATTCCTTTTCCTACTGCTGGCGCTGAAGGTATCAAACAAGTTCGTTTCTTAGTGGAGGCTTCTTCTAAACCCATCTTAGGGAAAGATCGGGATGATGCCGGGAAAATGGATGGGGATTATATGTTAGGAAAAGGGACTTTTGACCCAGGCGTAAACCCCAATGCTTATCCACAAACGGATCGATATGCTAGTCCTGCGAAACTGAAAGTGAGTGCAAATGGTGTCGTTGCTTCTGAAACTATATTAGCGGATGATCCAGCGGATCACCAAGGCGTATTATCCTGGCATTACCAGGCGCGCAATAATAAATTAGACGAGGCCGGAACCTATGGCTATTTAGTGCAAGGGGTGATTCCTGCAGCCGCTTGGCAACAGGCCGCCAGAACGGGGAAATTGATCTTACGATTCGAGGCCACAGAAGGTGGGTTGTCTCTTTATGGAGACAAATCGGGTCGTTATGTGGTCGACCCGAGTATCGTTATTGAGCGTTAAGTTTCCAGCGTTTGACATTAATCAACTCCGGTTTCTTATCTCCAGTTTGCGTGAAATGAGCGTTTGATAATTGAATATCCGTGGCTTCGATGACGCGATACGTTTGCTTAGCCTCGATGTCTAGATTAGACAAATAAATATGGTGAATCGGCATTTCTGGTAACCCACGCACTAACAAACCAGTCTCTGCACCTTTCGCCACGACGCGATCTACGAAGATGTTTTTGAATTGTGGAGTCCCTGCATCGACGGGTTTGCTTTCGATTTTTGGAGTTTCACTACCATTTCCAAAAGTCGCCACCGGATCTTTCCCTTGGTAGTACATATCAAACAAGATGGCTTCGCCTGCAATGTTTTTCATACTAATATCTTGGATGTAGACATTCTCCACCACGCCGCCACGTCCGCGGGCTGTTTTAAAACGTAGACCCACATCGGTTCCTAAAAACTGGCAGTTAGAGACGAAAAGATCATGTACGCCACCTGACATTTCACTACCTACTACCACGCCTCCGTGTCCATGGAAGACGACACAATTTTCGATGGTAATATGAGCGCTTGGGCGGCCTCTTTTTCTACCCTCAGCATCTTTACCTGATTTTAAACAGATACCGTCGTCACCTACGTCTAAACGAGAATTGCGGACTGAAACATATTCACAGGATTCGATGTCGATACCATCGCCGTTTTGAGCGAACCAGGGGTTTTTAACCGTGATATTTTCTACCGTTAGGTGCTTGCAAAGTAGGGGGTGAATGTTCCAGGCAGGGGAGTTCTGGAAGGTGACTCCTTCTAATAAAATCTGCTCGCATTCACGTAGGGAAATCATATTAGGACGAAGGAATTCTTTGATTTCTTCGGCTTTGGCCTCATTGAAACCTTCCGCTATGACGCCTGGTTGATCCATCTTAGAGCCTTTTAAAGCGCGTTCAGTTGGATACCAAGTATCTTTCTTCTCATCTAATACGCCGCCAGAACGAACCAATTTATCCCATTCCCCTGGTGTTAATTTTCCTTTTTTCACCGGTCTCCAGGCCTCGCCTGCCCCATCGATGATACCAGAACCGGTGATGGCGATGTTTCGTTCGCCTATCGCTGTAATCGGGGATTGCGCTCTGATCGCATCCACACCTTCCCAATTGGTTCTAACCAGTGGATATTGCTCCGCATCTGAACTGAATTGCAAGACGGCGCCGGCGTCTAAATGGAAATTGATGTTAGAGCGTAAGGTAATTGCACCAGTCAGCCAAAACCCAGCCGGCACGCGCACCACGCCACCGCCTTGTTTTGCCGCGATGTCTATCGCTTGTTGAATCGCCGATGTGTTCAGAGAGCTAGCTGATGAAACGGCACCGTAGGCAACGATATTGAACGTGTCTTTTTTGAAGGCAGTCGTCGCCACGTTCGGTAATTCGAAGACATATTTCTGAGAGAAGGATGACTTTTTTAAGAAGCTACGCAAGTGCTCACTTGAGGCTAAAATGGCTTCAGCAACAAGGCTGGCAATCTTTCTAGCTCCAAAAGGGGAGAAGTGGGTATCATCCGCCACGCCTTTACTGAATTTTTTGAAGATCCCTGATGGATAATGCAAGAACATTTTTTTCGCGCCTTCTGGACCTTCAGCCGAAATGTATTTCTTACTTTCCTTTTCGATATCGATTAAAAGCACCTTTTCAGCGGAGGCCACTTCTCGAACAACAGAAGGATAATCGGCATGCTGATCCACGAAAACGCCAGAGGAATCGAATTTTCTGCGTTGGGTGGGAGTTAATAAGAGGGGAATTCCGCCCTTAGAACGGGTTTCACGCACATAGCGGATTAAGTTTTCGCGGAAATCGGTTTGAGCCGGGGCGTAGCGGCTGGTATCAGAAGCTTTGGCATCATTATGGCCAAACTGAATCAACACATAATCTCCCTTTTTGATCTGGTTAAATACCTTAGCCCATCGGCCTTCTCGACGGAAACTCTTCGTACTGCGTCCATTATACGCGTGGTTTTGGACCTCAACTGCTTCGTTAAAAAACGCAGCAAAAGGCATTCCCCAACCTGTCTCCGGAAAATCTGCCGACACCTTATCCGCCATCGTCGAATCCCCAATTAGGAATACGCGCATCGGTTCCGAGGCAGTGAAACTGAAGAAGAAGAGGCAAAGAATAAGAAGGTATTTCATAAGTTCTAATTTGCTATTAAAGCAAAAAAGACCCCATTTTTACCCAAAAAATTAGCGATTAATTGCGACGCTACTTAAGATGGACTGGATAATTTGCAGCGTTGTAATATTATCTGCTTCGGCTACGTAATTCAAGATAATACGGTGATTCAGGATATCTGGAGCCATTTCTTTGATGTCCTCAGGTAGCACATAATCGCGTCCCTCTAAATAGGCCATCACTTTTGCGGCTAAATTCAATTGAATACTCGCACGCGGCGATGCCCCGAATTGAATGTATCCTGCCTCTTGTGTTAAGCCATATTCGGCTGGATTTCTAGTCGCAAATACAAGTTCGATGATGTATTTTTCTAAAGTCTCCGAGATCGTTATTTCGTTAATCTCTTTGCGGATTTTAGCGATATCATCTGCGGTTAAAACGGTTTTAGGCTCGTAATTAAAGTCCATATTGGACTTTTGGCGCATTACGGCTAATTCTTGATCTTTATCGAGGTAGTTTAAATACACTTTCAGCATAAAACGGTCTACTTGCGCCTCAGGAAGAGGGAAAGTACCTTCTTGCTCGACCGGATTTTGGGTCGCTAAAACTAAGAACGGTTTGTCTAATGGGTAAGTCGTATCACCGATAGTTACTTGCTTCTCCGCCATCGCTTCTAAAAGAGCAGATTGCACTTTAGCCGGGGCGCGGTTAATCTCATCTGCGAGAATGATTTGAGCAAAAATTGGGCCCTTCTTTACCTCAAATTCAGACTTTTTGGGATTATAAATCATCGTCCCCACTAAGTCCGCTGGCAATAAATCTGGCGTAAACTGAATGCGGTGGAAATGCAAGTCGAGAATTTTAGCTAAGGTATTAATTGTCAAAGTTTTAGCTAATCCAGGCACCCCTTCTAACAAGACGTGACCGCCCGTGAAAAGACCAACTAATAAGCGGTTAATAAGGCGTTCCTGGCCGATGACCACTTTGCCCATTTCGTCAATGACTGCCTGAATTTTTTGTCTCGAGTTCATATTATTGCAATTTCTTGTAACGAATACGTTTTGGCGTGACATCCCCTAAACGTTTTTTACGGGACTCATCATATTCCGAATAATTACCTTCAAACCAAACCACTTGCGAATCTCCTTCAAAAGCCAAAATATGTGTCGCAATGCGGTCTAAGAACCAACGATCGTGGGAGATGACTACCGCACAACCCGCAAAATTCTCTAATCCTTCCTCTAAAGCACGCAGCGTATTCACGTCCAAATCATTTGTAGGCTCATCGAGTAAAAGCACATTCGCCCCTTCCTTCAACATCATCGCTAAATGAACGCGGTTTCGTTCTCCACCCGATAATATTCCGATTTTTTTCTCTTGATCCGCCCCATTAAAGTTGAACTTACTAACATAAGCACGCGCGTTCGATTGTTTGCCACCCAGCATCACCCAATCATTGCCATCTGAAATCGTTTCAAATACGGATTTATCCGCTTGCAATTGGTTGTGCTCTTGGTCCACATAGGCTAATTTTACGGTTTCACCCACCTCAAAAGTTCCCGAATCCGGCTGTAATTTATCGGTAATCAGATTAAATAAGGTCGTTTTACCCGCACCGTTTGGCCCGATAATTCCTACGATTCCAGCGGGTGGAAGAGAGAAACTGAGGTTTTCATACAGTAATTTATCTCCAAAAGATTTCGATACCCCCTGAACTTCAATCACCTTATTTCCTAAACGAGGACCTGCTGGAATGAACAATTCTAACTTATCTTCCTTCTGTCTGTTTTCTTCGGAAAGGAGTTTTTCGTAAGCTCCAATACGCGCTTTTGACTTCGCTTGACGGGCTTTTGGCGCCATGCGAACCCACTCTAATTCACGTTGCAAGGTCTTTTGACGACGGGACTCTGTCTTCTCTTCCTTTGCTAGTCGATCGTGTTTTTGCTCTAACCAAGACGAATAGTTTCCTTTCCAAGGAATACCTTCACCGCGGTCTAATTCTAGAATCCACCCTGCTACGTTATCTAGGAAGTACCTATCGTGGGTTACTGCGATTACTGTTCCCTTGTATTGACGTAAATGTTGCTCTAACCAATCCACGGATTCTGCATCCAAGTGGTTAGTCGGCTCATCCAACAAAAGGACATCTGGCTCTTGTAATAATAAGCGACAAAGTGCCACCCGGCGTTTCTCACCACCCGATAGGGTACTTACCAACGCATCAGATGGAGGACAACGCAGCGCATCCATCGCCTTTTCTAAACGGGTATCTAATTCCCAAGCGTTGAAATGATCTAATTTCTCCTGTACTTCGCCTTGACGGCCTAATAATTTATCAAAATCAGCATCTGGGTCACCAAATGCCTCATTAATCTCATCGAATTCCTTTAACAGGTTCTTGATTTCTACGACTGCCTCTTCCACGACTTCGATCACCGTTTTATTTGGATCTAATTGCGGTTCTTGCTCTAATAATCCTACTGTATAGCCGGGAGAAAACACGACATCACCGGTATAAGATTTGTCGATTCCAGCGATAATACGCAATAAAGTGGACTTCCCAGAGCCGTTTAGACCCAAGACCCCGATTTTAGCACCGTAGAAAAAGGATAGGTAAATGTTTTTTATAATGGT
>CAIVPV010000163.1 GCA_903907915.1 uncultured Cytophagaceae bacterium | reverse complement strand
TGATAAATAGTCATGTATCGCATCAATAATCATGACTTCCGATTCGTAATGCCCCACATCAATAAGTAAGCATTGATTTTCCGCGTCAAAAAATTCGTGGTACTTGATATCTGAGGTGATAAAAGCGTCTGCCTGCTGCTTTGCTTCTTTAATCAAGAAACTTCCGGCACCCCCACAAACCGCCACCTTTGAAATCGGTCCAGTAGGTAAAGCCGTATGTTTGAGGGCTTGAAGGCCTAGACGTTTTTTGACAAAATCTAAAAATTCGTCTGGCGACAAAGGTTTCTCTAAAGTTCCAATATATCCAGATCCCACATCTTGCCACGAATTATCCAATGAATGAATCGAATAAGCAACTTCCTCGTAGGGATGAGCTGATTTTAATGCGTCCAAAACGGGGCCTGAGAGGTGCGCAGGGAATATCATCTCCACTTTTACTTCGTTTACTTCAGATAAAACATCAGCTGATCCCGTATGCGGATTCGCCTCAGCGGATGGTTGAAAACGACCCGTGCCGAGCGAGGTAAAACTGCAATTCGAATACTCCCCAATATTTCCTGCACCAGCCGCGTGCAATGCGTCTCGCAGGGCTTGCTCATGCGTCGCTGGCACATAATACTGCAAGGCCTTCAAGGCATCGCGCATTGGTTTCAATACCTGTCCTGTGATTCCTAGCTTAGCAGCCAAATGGTAGCTAACGCCTTTCGGCGCATTGTCTAAATTAGTATGCGAGACGTATAGAGCAATATTGTTTTGGATGGCCTTAATGACTGTTCTTTCGACATAGTTTGCACCAATGATCCGCTTTAAACCGGAGAAAACGATCGGATGGTGCGAAATAATCAAGTTGCAGCCTTTCTGAATGGCTTCTTCCACGACCTCTTCCGTACAATCGAGGCTGATTAATACGCCTTTCACTTCCGTGGAAGCATCCCCTACTAGTAAACCCGCGTTATCGTATGATTCTTGCCAGGCTAAAGGTGCCCAAGCTTCTATCACCTGACAAATTTCTCTTATTTGCATGCTAATACGTTCATTTTGCCTGCAATTTAGGAAATCTAATGGTATATTTATCTTTTCAAATTTGACAAACTTTATGCGAATTAGACCAGCTGCCCTTATCATTGAAAATAATCATGTGCTTTTCCTCAAATATGATTATTCAGGTGGCAACAAATTCGCTTTGCCCGGTGGGAATGTGGATGCTGGCGAAACCTTTCCCGTAACCATTGCTCGTGAATGTGAAGAAGAGTTAGGTATCGAGGTGGAAGTGGGGGAAATGATAGCGGTGGGCCAGGTACATGCTACAACCGATTACGACGCCTGTTTACACGTAATATTTGAAGGAGATATCGTAGGAGGCATTCCAGTTTTACAAGCAGGTGAAACAACGGCAAACGATTTAGTCTGGGTGCCTGTGGACAAAATCGCAGAATTAAATATCTATCCTTCTATGAACGATGCCATTCTTGATTTTGTGCATACAGGAAAGAAGGGTCACTACTTGGGGACAATTAAGCAGATTTGGCTGTAATAATTCGCTAAACCTTTTACCTTTATTGCATGAAAAATTTAGCCTTTTTACTCCTGCTCGCTTTAGCAGGTTGCCAAAGCTCTCATTTACAGATCGCCTTCAATGAATCTAGCCTATCTCAGCGCGCTAGTGGCGTGATGATTAAGGATTTAGCCACTGGCAAAGTTCTTTTTGAACAAAACGCTGATCACTATTTCATGCCAGCTTCTAACACGAAGCTTTTGACTTTTTTACAGGCTAATCGAATCCTAGGAAATCAAATCCCTTCCTTTAAATACCGCGAAACAAAGGACACCCTCTTTTTCTGGGGAACCGGCGACATCAGCAACTTGCATCCCACCCTAAAAAATACAGCATTACGTGATTTTTTAGCGGCATCTTCGAAAGTTTTAGTGTATGGAGCACCCCTAAAGCCACTTTTCCCACAAGGGACTGGCTGGGCTGTTGATGACTACAATGATTATTATTCCGCGGAGATTTCAGACATGCCCTTGTATGGAAATGTCGTTAATTTCTCTGCCTCGCAGCGTCGATGGGCCATTATGCCAGACGCTTTTGAGGCGGTTGCTAAAACCGGAACTACGCTGGAAGTACGCCGCAATCGCTTGAAAAACGATTTCACCTTACCTGAATTGAAGACGGAAAAATACGCTGCCCAAGATGTCCCTTTCATCACCTCCCCGGATATGACGACCTTCTTGTTAACGGATACCTTACACAAATCGGTGGAGACGATGCCGCTAGCCGTTCATCCGGATGCGCGCATATTCTATGCGGGTAAGATCGATAGTTTGTATGTATCCTTACTTCATCAAAGTGACAATGCCGTTGCCGAGCAGCTTTTAGTGATGATCGCAGCCGAGAAGGGTTGGGATCCGGCGCAGGTGATAGAAAATTTAAAGAAAGAACCCGGAAATGAGTTTCTGAAAGATATAAGGTGGGTAGACGGCTCAGGCTTGTCTCGTTATAATCTTTTCAGGCCAAAGGATTTTATCAACATCTTGGAGTTCTTGGCCAAAGAAGTCGCTCCGGATCGCTTGCATGCACTTTTGCCTGAAGCCAGTAAGACGGGAACTATGCGGAATGTGCAGGACCTGAATGACGGCGTGCGCATTTGGGCGAAATCTGGCTCTTTTGGGAATACCTATGATCTATCTGGGTATTATTTGACCAAAGAAGGAAAGACAGTAACCTTCTCCGTTATGTCTAATCTCGGCAATACGTCGGTAAAGGAAATTAAGCAATCGGTGCTGGAGTTTTTGAAGGCGATACACTGAAAATTAAAGCATAAAGCATAAAGCACAAAGAATAAAGTCCGTAGGAAAAAACATTTCCATATTAATCGCCGTAGGCGAATCCTACTTTATTCTTTGTGCTTTATGCTTTATTCTTTGGACTAGAAAGTCCACCAAATTTGAAAATGAAAAAGCTAACTAGGATAAACCCCACCACATACACCACACTCCCCAGATTCGTCACCAAGGTTCCGATCAAGAATAAGGTGGAAATAATCACCAATATCCACGGAAGGACTGGATAACCCCACACGAGGTAAGGACGTTTTAAATCGGGTTCAGAGACCCGTAGCTTCAATAAAGATGCGAATCCGGCTAAATAACTCGCCACAAAAAAGAAGGTGGCGATGTCTGACAGGCGTTCATTAATTTCCTTGCCTGCTAATAAGAAAATACAAGCGGAAAAGACCGTTAAATGAGTAGCTGTGGTAGGAGATCCGGCCGCGTTTACTTTCTCTGCTTGTTTGAAAAACAGCCCATCGCGACTCATCGAATAAATAACGCGGGGGGCGAACATCACCTGGGTGTTTAAAATTCCTAGAATACTTAGCATTAAAAAGACCGTAATCCAGCGTCCCATATCTGCGCCAAATAAGGCTTTCATGGCATCTGCAGCCGCTAATTTACTGCTTGAAAGGGTTTCTAGTGGTAGACTATAAAGTATGCCCACGTTAATAAGTAGATAAATTACTGCGACGACGATGACGCCAATAAACATGGATTTTGGCATCGATTTGACGGGATCCTTGTTTTCCTCGGTGAAATAGCTAGCGGTGTGCCAGCCGTCGAAGGCATAAAAGATAGATAAAAGCGCGGTCATGATGCCCGTTGCGAGGGGGAGTCCTGCTGGGGCTTTGGCCTGCTCATTAAAAACTCCACCGCCACCATATAGGAAACAAATAGCGATAAATAGTAAGAGAGCTAAGGCCTTAATGCCGCTGAGCCATTCTTGTGATTTGCCCGCCATGACCACGCCTAATTGATGAAAGAACCACAAAAGGGCTAAAATGCCGATGGCACAATAGACGAGATAGGGGCTCAAAACGGGGAATACGATGATCAGGTATTCGCTGAAGGTATAAGAGCCGAAGCCTAAGGCAGTGACGGTTCCTAACCAACTCGTGAGGCCTACCAGGAAGCCGATATAGCGGCCAAAAGCGCGTTCGGCATAGACATACCAAGAACCGGCTTTGGGAATGGATAAACTTAATTCTAAAAGACAGCTAACGCCTAAAAGGGCATAAATGGCTACCAGAATCCACAAGCCAATGATTAAGCCGGGATCGTGAAGGGAGGCGGCGATAGGGCCTGGTTTACGGAGAATTCCGGTTCCTATGGTGCCACCCAGGGTGACAGCCACACCAAAAGTCGTGCCCAAGACCTTCCAGAGCTTATTTTCCATGCAAGATGTATTGGCCTACCGTAGGGAAGTGGTCGGAGTATTTGATACTTCTCAGGGTTTGGAAGTTGATGGCTTTCCATTCCTTCGAGAAGAATTGATCGTCGATGCGGACTAAATAAGGACTGCGATTCAAAGTGAAGCCGAAACCTGAACCTGCTTCTTCGAATGAGTTTTTTAAGCGCTCGCGAATCGTTCCATAGGCCCAACCAGAGGGAGTTTCGTTTAAATCCCCTACTACAATGATGGGATAGGGGCTTTTTTGGATCAAGCGATTGATTTTGTCCATCTCCTTTTTGTGCTCAATAAAGCCTTTGCGTAGGGAGGAAATGATGCCGCGTCCTTCTTTTTGGGCATCCGTATAATCCTGCAAACGAATTTTAGAGGTCATCTTATTCACGCGAATTCCCATGGACCAAAGCTGCATATTAATCACCCGAATCGTATCTTGATCCTTCACAATATCAGTTAATAGGTATCCATTTGCCGAATTTTCGAATTGCTCGCCTTCCTCATGTATGATGGGGTATTTAGAGAATACCACTAATCCCATTTTCTCGTGCGAATCAAATAATTGCTTCTTCAGTGGAATGAAGGCATAATGCGGGTATTTTTCCTTTAAAAAGGAAACGGTGTGAAAGGCTTTGCGATCGGAATGGGAATAGAATTCTTGAAAACATTTGATGTCCGCATCGTAATCGCGGATGAATTTTTTCAGTTCTTCTAATTGCTCTTTTTTGGCCTCATACTCATTTGAATACATCCCAAAAACATTATAACTCATCACCGTCAATGGCTTAGATAAACTCGCCACGGGTTGATTAAAGCTAATGGTTCTCCCGATAAATCCATAACCTAGCACTAGCACGATCAAGGGCAAAAGCGCTCGCTTCGCTCGCTGAAAAAGCCAGTAAATCAAGGAGAAAAAGCACAATAATTGTGCGTAAGGCATGGTCATCATAATAAAGCCGGCAACCCAATGCTCTACGATGAGAGAATAGCTCAAAAGATAGGTCAGAAGCGTATATAGGCACAAAGGCAGGGTTCCTAACCAGATCAGGGAAGAGACGATTTTTTTCTTTAGGGGTGCATTCGTATTACGCTTAGCCATCCCCAAAGATACACATTGTCTTGCATTTTATAAATTTTCGATGGAGGTTTGGGTTATTTCAAATTATTTCCTAATTTTGCAATCCCTTTAGGAAAGAACAATATTAAATAATAAATACTATGGCAAAGGTTTGTCAAATTACAGGACGCAAAACTCAAGTAGGAAACCACGTTTCTCACGCTAATAACAAGACTAAGCGTAAGTTCTACCCGAACTTGCAAACTAAGAAATTCTTCTTAGAGTCAGAAGGTGTTTGGGTTCGTATGAAGGTTTCTGCGAAAGCAATTCGCACGATCAACAAGAATGGTTTCGAAAAAACTTTAATCGCTGCAGCTCGTAAGGGTACGTTAAGCGTTTAGTTTTCAAAATATTTACCGAAATTAGCCTTCCTGAAATTCAGGGAGGCTTTTTTTATTTGTACCCACGTATATGTTAAGCGATTTAGAATTCGAGCGCTACCGTAAACAACTAAATCTGCCGGAATGGCGGAAAGCGCAGCAATTGCGCCTGAAAGAGGCGTCCATTCTCGTGGTGGGTGCTGGAGGTTTGGGCTGTGGGGCCTTGCCTTATGTAGTAGCGGCTGGCGTGGGATCGATCACGATTCTGGATGCGGATGTAATTGAATTATCGAACCTAGCGCGTCAAGTGCTGTATAAAACATCGGATGTGGGAGCGCCAAAGGCTTTTAAGGCAGCGGAGGCATTGCAAGCCTTGAATTCAGCGATTGTAATTAAAGGCATCGAGGAGAATTTAACAGCAGAAAACGCAACGGCTTATATCGAGCAACACGATCTTATCATCGATTGCACGGATAATTTCAAAACTCGGTATTTGATTAATGATGTGTGTGTGGCTTTGAAAAAGCCATTTGTCTATGGTGCGATTCACGCCTGGGAAGGTCAATTTGCGGTGTTTCATCCGGCGGGCCCGTCGTATCGATCTTTGTTTCCGGTCGAACCGAGTCCAGAAGAAATACCGTCCTGCGATGAAGTAGGTGTTTTAGGCGTATTGCCAGGAATCATCGGATTGTTTCAGGCCAAAGAAGCCATCTTCTACCTAGCCGGCTTCGAATCGCCAGCCCAAAAAGGCCTACTGACATTTGATCTGCGCGATATGCGAATCAGCTCGTTTACGCTATAATATCGCCGTATAAGTCGAATTCTTCGGCTTTATTAATCTTCACATTCACAAAATCACCCAAACGTGCGTATTGTTGCGCCGGAATTAATACTTCGTTATCCACCTCTGGAGAATCGAACTGAGTACGTCCTACGAAGAAGCCGCTCTCTTTGCGGTCGACCATCACTTTCAGCGTTTGGCCCACTTTCTCCTGATTCAACTCTTCCGAAATACCTTGTTGAACTGCCATAATCTCATCCGAACGATATTGCTTCACCTCTTCCGGCACATTATCGTTCACTAGGTAAGCATGCGTATTTTCCTCATGGCTATAATTAAAGATGCCCAAACGATCAAAACGCATACGTTCCACGAAGGAATAAGTTTCCTCAAAGTCCTCCTCTGTTTCCCCTGGATAACCCGAAATCAAAGTCGTTCTTAAGGCGATACCCGGCACTTTTTCGCGAATCGTATGGATTAATTCCTCCGTTTTAGCTCGGGTAATTCCCCGACGCATGTGTTTTAACATGGCGTCAGAACCACTTTGGAGTGGCATGTCTAGGTATTTACAGATATTATCGCGCTCTGCCATCGTATCCAGTATTTCGACTGGGAATCCCGCTGGATAAGCGTATTGCAAGCGGATCCATTCGATGCCATTGACATCGGATAAGCGCTCTAATAATTCTTTTAATTGGCGACCCGATTTTCCTTCTCCTTTTAGGTCTAAGCCGTAAAAAGTAAGGTCTTGCGCGATTAAAATCAATTCTTTCGTGCCTTTCTTCGCCAGCGATGAAGCTTCTTTTACTAATTCCTCTATCGGCGTCGACACGTGCTTTCCACGCATTAATGGAATCGCACAGAAACTGCAAGGGCGATCACAACCTTCCGCAATCTTTAAATAAGCATAATGAGCAGG
>CAIVPV010000162.1 GCA_903907915.1 uncultured Cytophagaceae bacterium | reverse complement strand
TTGATGACGTGGCAATCGCCCGTGATGGATGGTAAATACAAAGCTTTCCACTGCATGGAACTACCTTTCTGTTTCAATAACATCGCGCGTTGCGAGGAAATGACAGGAGGCGGAAAAGAGGCTTATGTGTTAGCGGATCGCATGAGCTCCTCCTGGATTAATTTTGCTAAAACGGGTAACCCTGGTCACAAAGGGCTTCCGGCATGGCCTACGTTTGATTCGGCAAATACTGCCACAATGCACTTTAATAACACCTGCGAAGTGAAACCGCAGCAAGATGCGGAGCTCTACAGCTTAATCGCTCGATAATAAAATAGGCCCTTCGCGAGAAGGGCCTATTTATTTTCAGCTCATTTTTCCTATCGCACAGCTAACATAGGACTTCGCCTGTTTGAATAAGGTATTCTCTCCTTTTTGAGGATACCCCATACGATTCAACGAATCAATCACCTCGCTTAACTCATACTTATTACCCATCAGGCTGATCTTTTCTTCGTCTTGATTAATCTCTACTTTTGCAATACCCTTAATTTTTAATAAAGCATGCTTAATGCTGGTCATACATCCTGCACACTTGATGTTTTCAACAAAAATCGTTTGAGTTTTCATGGTTATCTTTTTAATTTCATTAAATGTACATTTTCATCAATGGCCAATAAGTGACATTCATCACATTTGAAACATTTCTGATTAAAATCAGGTTTAATCACTTATGAAATCAACGTATTCAATTGCTGAAATTCAATCTTGGGATCGCTTTACACGAGCGAATTTTATCAATACTTTGAGTGGATTTAAGAGCTTATCGTTGATCGGAACGGTGAACGGGAAAGGCATTTCAAACCTAGCCATTTTTAGTAATATTGTTCATTTAGGAGCTGACCCCGCCTTGATTGGCTTCATTAATCGACCTTTAGAAGCAGCGCCACATACCTTGCAAAATATCCAAGAAACGGGTTTTTATACGGTAAATTTGGTGACGGAATCGATGTGCAATCAAGCGCATTTAACCAGTGCGAAGTATCCAGAAGGGGTTTCGGAATTCGAGATGACAGGTCTAACGGAGGAATATCGTGAAGGATGGAAAGCGCCATTCGTGGAAGAATCCCCCGTTCAATATCTTTTGAAATTTGAGCAGGTGATACCCATCGAATTGAACGGAACTTTTCTGGTGATTGGATCTTTGCAGGCAGCGTTTGTTCCGGCTGAAATTCAGGAGGAAGACGGATTTTTGGATTTGGCCAAAGTCGAAATCTTAACATCCCTAGGCACATCAGGTTATTATAAAACAGAGAAAATTAGTAAATTGCCCTATGCAAAAGTTAAGTAATCTTGTAGACGAATTAGCGTCTTATATTCCGCAGTCGGAACTGCGAAACGATCAGGTATCTGCTTCCAATGTCGGCTGGCAAATTGAGCATAGTTTGCTCGTTGTTTCTTCTGTTCTGGAAGGATTAAAAAGATCAAATCCAGCTGAATTCAAATCGAGTTTTCGTCCTTTGAAATACCTGATTCTTTGGCGAGGAATAATCCCGAGAGGCAAGGTAAAAGCGCCTTCACGTGTATCTCCTGATTCCTTTACAGCAGAAACTTTACAAGCGCATGTTACTCTTTGTAGAGAAAAAATAGCTAAAATAGACCAGCTTGATGCAGGTCAATATTTTACACATCCGATGTTTGGGGATTTAAAAGTGAAACAAGCCATACCATTTTTAGCCATCCACACAGAACATCACTTGAAGATTATTCGGGAGATGCTGGCGAACTAGCACTCCTTCCAGCAATATATCCAGTCGTCCAAGCCGATTGAAAATTGAATCCCCCCGTAATGCCATCAATGTCCATGATTTCTCCTGCAAAGAAGAGTCCTGGACATTTTTTACTTTCCATTGTTTGGACACTAATGTCTTGTAAGTCAACGCCACCAGCGGTTACAAATTCCTCTTTAAAGGTGGTTTTCCCTTCTACGACATAGCGGTCGTTTATCAAGGTGTTAATGAGTTTATTTAGTGCTTTTCCGCCTAATTCATTCCAGCGGAGACT
>CAIVPV010000161.1 GCA_903907915.1 uncultured Cytophagaceae bacterium | reverse complement strand
TCAGCGCGCCAAATTTCGTCCATAGCGCGGAAGGTACCGGCGATGTTCACTTCGTTTGGAATGACATTTGTGGCTCCTAGGCCTTCGATTTTGCCAAAACTTAAGACGGATGGAAGTTTCGGGTTCTTATTTCGGGAGATAATTTGTTGCATCGCCACAATGATATGGGAGGCGATCAGAATCGGATCGATACAGGCATCGGGCATTGCGCCGTGCCCTCCTTTGCCGATTACTTTAATGTAGATTTCATCCGTGCTAGCCATGTACATTCCCTCGCGGAAACCGATTTTGCCTACGGGAACATTGGTGGCGACGTGTTGGCCATAGATGCTTGCGGGAATCGGATTTTGTAAAGCACCTTCTTTGATCATGATACTTGCTCCGCCAGGTGCTTTTTCTTCTGCTGGTTGGAAAAGTAATTTGATGGTGCCTTCGAATTCGCCGCGGACCTGCTGTAAAATGTGGGCTGTTCCTAAAAGGGACGCGGTATGGACATCGTGACCGCAGGCGTGCATTACACCAGGATTTTTAGATTTATAGGGGACGTCGTTTGTTTCTAGAATGGGTAAGGCATCCATGTCAGCACGAAGTGCGACGACTTTTTTGTCTGGATTTTTGCCTTTGATTTCGGCGATGAGGCCGGTGTTTGCGATTTTTTTAGCCTGAATCCCCATCTGCTCTAACTGTTTTAAAACATACGCTTGCGTCTGAAATTCCTGATAAGACAATTCCGGATTCGCGTGAATGTGGTGGCGATTTGCTAGGGTGTCTGGGGTGATTTCAGATGAAAGCTGTTTGATTTTTTCCAATAAAGAGGACATGGCAATTGTTTATTTTATACAAATCTACAAAATAGGACCTAATTCCTTGAATTCTTAACAAAAAAGCAATGCTAAACCCTTCCAATTCAGCCGATTATTTTTTAAATTGTTGAGCAAATTAAAACGGTTTGTCTATGGCTCAGAAAGTGTTAGTTTTAAATCAGGATTACAGCGCGCTTACGATTTGTTCCATGCCTAAGGCCTTTCTTTTGGTCTACTTAAATAAGGCAGAATTAGTCGCGGAATCAAAAACTGAAAAATTACACTCTGTTTCGAAAACTTTCCCCTATCCTTCGGTCATTCGCTTGCAGCGTTATGTCTATTTCCCCTTCAAAGGGGTGATGTTGAATCGCCAAAACATCTTAAAACGAGATAATTTTACCTGCCAATATTGTGGTTCGAAAGACTATTTGACGATGGATCATGTGTTGCCTAAATCACGTCAGGGGCGCACCTCGTGGGATAATTTGATCACTGCCTGCAAGTATTGTAACTCAAAGAAGGGGCATATGACCCCGGAAGAGGCGGGGATGGTTTTAACGCGCCAGCCATTTAGACCTTCATTTGTTATGTTTTTGCGAAATTTTTCTGGAATTTTGGATCAACAATGGGCACCATTTGTGGGTGCTAAACTGGAGACCACCACATGAGTTTTAAAATATCGTTTATCGGAGCTGGCAATGTCACCTGGCATATTGCAAAGGCCCTAGAAAATGCCGGAAATTCTGTTCAAGAAGTTTTTAGTCGAGAGCCCTCGAAGGCAAAAGACTTGGTTTCCTATCTATACAATGCGAAAGTGCAAGAAGATTTAGATTTCTCTGAATCAGCCGCCACTGTTTTTTTCTTGTGCGTACCAGAAACGGCCTATTCGGAAGTTTTGAAAGAATTATTATTGCCAAAATATGCCACACTCGTTCTCGTAACAGGTACATTTTCCTTAGCGGAAGCAAATTTATTATACGATCCAGCTCGAGAG
>CAIVPV010000160.1 GCA_903907915.1 uncultured Cytophagaceae bacterium | reverse complement strand
GTAAGCCTTAAAATTCACCATTCACCATTCAACTTATGTCTTTAATCGATTCATTATCGTGGCGTTATGCCACCAAAAGAATGACCGGAAACAAAGTTTCTGCAGATAAAATTGATTCTTTATTAGAAGCAATCCGCCTTTCAGCATCAGGTTTTGGTTTACAACCCTATAAAGTGTTAGTAATCGAAAACCCAGAATTAAAAGCAAAAATTCAACCAATCGCTTATGGTCAACCACAGGCTGTTGAATCATCGCATTTATTGGTTTTTGCAGCTTGGAATGATATTACTGAAGTTCAAATCGATGCTTTCATCCAATTAGTAGCTGATACACGTGGTCTTTCACTAGATATGCTAGGGGATTACCGTGGTGCTATTGCTGGTTCATTATTAGGTCGTCCGGTAGAGGCGAAAAGACATTGGGCAGCACGTCAAGTTTATTTAGCGATGGGTACAGCCCTTGCGGCGGCGGGTGAATTACAAATTGATTCCACGCCAATGGAAGGATTTATTCCAGCGAAATTAGATGAATTACTAGGCTTAGAAGCTATGGGATTACATTCAGTATTGATGCTAGCCGTAGGAGAACGTGATGCAGCTAATGACTTTATGGCAAATGCAGCCAAAGTTCGTTATGCAAAAGAAGATTTTGTGATTAATTTATAATCCACTTCAATACCTATTAAAAAAGGCTCCGATTTCGGAGCCTTTTTTATTGAAGGTCAGTAAGAGATAAGATAGGTTTCAAATCAAGCTTTTTACCCTCATCGAGTAATAAATCCCAACCAGATTCGAAATCATTCCGAATCAAACCCTCTAGGATGGCCTCGCGCATGGCAATTTTTATTAAGCCAATTTCGCGGCCAGGGCCTATGTCAAAAACTTGCATGATCACTTCTCCAGAGAAAACTGGTTGGAAATTGCGTAATGAATCACTTTCTTCAACTTCTTTTAATTTCGCTTCTACGATGTCAAAATTGCGCAAATAGCGTTTGACTTTATCTCCATTTTTAGAGGTAATATCTGCCCTACATAGGGTCATCAAGGCCTCCAATTCCTCACCTGCTTCAAAGAGCAAACGCCTCAAAGCCGATGCGGTAATTTCTTCTTTAGACAAGGCGATGGGGCGCAAATGGAGGCGGACAAGTTTTTGAACCAGTTTCATTTTCTCGTTCAAAGGTAATTTCAAGCGCTTGAAGATGTTAGGCACCTGACGGGCTCCCATATCTTCGTGTCCGTGAAAAGTCCAACCTTTTCCTTGAACGAAACGTTTGGTTTGAGGTTTGGCAATATCATGTAAAATGGCTGCCCAACGCCACCAAAGATCATCCGTGTTTTCTGAAATGTTATCTAAAACCTGCAGCGTATGGTAAAAATTGTCTTTATGCCCTTTACCATCTTCCGTATCCACTCCTTTTAATTTCATGAACTCAGGAAAGATGATAGGTAATAGGTCGCAGGCATCTAATAATAAAAAGCCATACGATGGCTTTTTACATAAAATAATCTTGTTCAATTCATCCGAAATCCGCTCCATCGAAATGATTTCTAAGCGGTCTTTCTCCGTTTTCAGGGCTTCAAAAGTCTCAGGAAAAATATCAAAACCTAGCTGAGCAGCAAATCGAACCGCACGCATCATGCGCAAAGGATCATCCGAAAAGGTGATGCCGGGGGCAAGAGGTGTTCGAATTAGTTTGGCTTTTAAATCGTCTAAACCATGAAATGGATCTAGTAATAATCCCCAATGAGCCTGGTTCAATTGAACCGCCATGGCATTGATGGTAAAATCTCGTCGGTTTTGATCGTCTTCTAAAGTTCCCTCTTCCACCACCGGCTTGCGCGAATCGCGGTTATAGGATTCTTTACGAGCACCTACGAATTCTAGATCCCAATCATCGACTTTGATCATTGCCGTTCCAAAATTCTTAAATACCGACACAGCGTGCTCAGGTAAATCAAATTCTTTAGCCACTTCTAAAGCCAAATCAATCCCAGAACCGATACAAACCACATCAATATCCTTGCATTCACGCCCTAAAATAGCATCGCGCACATATCCCCCAATGACGTAACTATCCAATCCCAAACGATCAGCTGCTACACCGATTTTTGAGAAAATAGGATCCGCTACAATCTCCGTCCCTTCTTTCATGCTATCCTCTAATTAATTTATAATCGCCATGTAGGCCTAATTGTACAATTTTACTCGCTTTTTTTACTGCCCCCTCTCCTGCTGGATTCTTTAATATCCCGGCAACTCCAGCCACAATAGAAGGCGCAATGCCTGCAAAATTAAGCGGAGATGGCTCGCCTGAAAGGTTAGCCGAGGTAGAAACGATCCCTCTTTGGTAGCGATAAACTAAGCCTTTACAGAACTCATCCTTCAAAAGTCGAATGGCAATACTTCCCTCTGGGCCTAGTAATAATGGGGATACATTCTTCCCTTTAGGATAGATGACAGTCAAAGGATCTTCCGCAAATTCAACTAAATCCCAGGCAATCTCGGGCACCTGCTCCACATATTCGCTCAATTGTTCCATTTTAGAAATCAATAGAATCAGGCCTTTATTTACTGGTCTATTTTTAAGTTCCAAAATTCTCTCAATAGCCTGCTCATTCCGAACATCACAGCCTAAACCCCAAATCGTGTCGCTGGGATACAACAATACTCCTCCGGATTTTAAAGTTTGAATCGCCTCGTGGTACATATTTTGCATAATAGCGACAAAGGTAAGATTAATTTATTCATTTCTGAGCATTAGAGGCAAGGTTTAGAGCGAATTTAGCTACCTTTGTAGATTGACAAATCAGACCATTTTTAATGTCGAACATTCAACAAACATTACAAGAACAACTTGCTAAAGGACTATACGAAATATTTAGCATCGAGGTTTCCGAAATCGTTTTACAAGAAACGAAAAAGGAATTCGAAGGTGCCTATACCCTAGTTGTTTTCCCCTATACAAAACAAGCTGGAAAGGCTCCTGCAGCCATTGCAACGGACTTAGGGAACTATTTGCTCGCTAATTGTTCCCTAGTAAAGGCATTTCAAGTGGTTCAAGGTTTCTTGAATATTTCAATTCATGATTCAGCTTGGTTAGGTTTATTATCAGCGGTGGCATCCGATAAAAATCCATTTCAAATCGAGTCGAAAGGCGAAAAAATTCTCATCGAATACTCTTCACCTAACACGAATAAGCCTTTACACTTAGGCCATTTAAGGAATAATTTTCTGGGTTTTTCTGTGGCTCAAATTTTAGCAGCGGGTGGATATGAGGTAGTTAAAACAAATTTAGTGAACGATCGAGGTATTCATATTTGTAAATCAATGCTGGCTTACCAGCTTTTTGGCAAGGAAGAAACTCCCGAATCGTCTGGATTAAAAGGCGACCATTTAGTAGGTAAATATTATGTGGCCTTCGATGTGGCTTATAAAGAAGAAATCGCTGATTTAAAGGCGAATGGGCTAGAAGAAGAACAAGCGAAAAAACAGGCTCCTATCCTATTGAAGGCACAAGAGATGCTCTTAAAATGGGAACAAGGTGATGCGGAGGTGATTAAATTGTGGAATACGATGAATGCCTGGGTATTTGCTGGTTTTGAGAAATCTTACCAAACCATGGGGGT
>CAIVPV010000159.1 GCA_903907915.1 uncultured Cytophagaceae bacterium | reverse complement strand
TATGACGAAGTCTTCCTTCATCCGGAAATATTCGAATCGCTTTCTTTCGAGATGGCTGGTATTAGTCTTTGATTCGCTCATTGTACTCTTCTCATTTTCTATTGCGACCTTTTTGAGAATGAATTTTCAGTTAACGGAAATTGATTTCTCCATATTTGCGTCCCAGCTTGTTTTTATATTAGGATTGCGCCTTTTGGCCTTCTTATATTTTCAATCCTATGCGGGTATTATTCGTCATACGAGTATTGAAGATGCGATTTTAATCTTAAAAGCCGTCTTCGTTGGATCATTTGGGGCTGTTGTAGTTTCGGGACTTATTCGAAATTCTTTGGGATTTGAACACGTCTTTAATTTGTCGGCTTCCATATTAATTATCGATTTCTTTATTTGTTTATTCTGGATGATTATTCTTCGCTTTTTTGTGAAGAGTTTCTATGAATCCTTTATAAATCAATTTAAGCCTACCATAGGCGTTCTAATCTATGGTGCTGGTTATACGGGAATGTTGACGAAGAATGTTTTCCAAACAGATCGCAGCACGAATTATAAAATTCTTGGTTTTATTGACGACAATGAGTCTAAGATTGGCAAGACTATTGAAGGTATTAAGGTCTATAGCTTGCCTGAGGTCTTGGATAAGTTTGTGGGATCAAATGATGGTTTAGAGGTTATTATGGCCATCAATAATATGTCTGCTAAGTCGAAACGTAAAATTTCCGACATCTTCTTGGATCGTGGCGTTATTGTAAAAGCTTTACCTCCTGTAGATAAATGGGTAGAGGGCGAGTTTGCCATGAATCAAATTCACAACGTGAAGATTGAGGACCTTTTGGGTCGCGAGGTGATTCAGATGAACAATAAGCGAATAGGCGATGAGATATCAGGGAAGGTCATTTTAGTGACTGGTGCAGCGGGATCTATTGGTAGTGAAATTGTTCGTCAACTAATTGCTTATTTCCCTGCTAAGTTGGTTTTAGTCGATCAAGGGGAATCAGCATTATATGATTTGGAATATGAATTAGCGGGTAAAGTGCCTGCTAATGTGCAGTTAATAGTGAATGTAGCTGACGTGTCAGACACGCGACGTGTGAGTAAGATTTTTAAAACGCATCGTCCAGATATCATTTTCCACGCTGCGGCCTACAAGCACGTTCCTTTGATGGAAAATAATCCTTATGAGGCTATTAAGACAAATGTGATTGGTACTAGAATTTTAGCTGAGCTAGCTTCTGAAATGGGTGTGGAAAAATTTGTCATGGTTTCTACGGATAAAGCGGTGAATCCAACGAATGTGATGGGAGCGACGAAGCGGTTAGCAGAGATGTATACGCAGTCAATGAATCAATTGGAAGGAGTTAAGACCAAGTTTATTGCGACGCGTTTTGGCAATGTATTAGGGTCTAATGGATCCGTAATTCCGTTGTTTAAGAAGCAAATTGAGCGTGGCGGGCCAGTCACTGTCACCCATCCAGAGATTACGCGTTTTTTCATGACTATACCGGAGGCTTGCGAACTTGTTCTAGAGGCGGCTACGATGGGTCAAGGCGGTGAGGTTTTCGTCTTTGATATGGGAGAATCGGTCAAGATTATTGACCTAGCAAAGAAGATGATTACGCTAAGTGGTTTACGTGTTGATAAGGATATTGAGATTCGGTATACGGGTTTACGTCCGGGCGAAAAATTATATGAAGAGTTGTTGAATAACGACGAAAATACACTTCCGACGCACCATCCTAAGATCTTAGTAGCAGAAGTAAATACGCCGTCTTACGCTTATATGGAAGTGGCAACGAACGAATTAAATCTATTGCTATCCAGCGGAGACAATAATTCAATCGTAGCGAAAATCAAGGAGATGATTCCGGAATACAAATCAAACAATTCGGTATTTGAGACCTTAGACAAGAAATCGTCTTAACTAATTCCACTTTTTTTAACGATCCAGATAGCCGCTAAAGTAAACAGTGGAGCAGCGATTACGTCCAAAGTATAATGTACGTGTTGGATCAACAATAAGCTCACGAGGACTAAACTGAGTCCCAAAGCCAGCCATCTTTCCTTTGTAGTAGGTAGAAAAAAGCAAACAAAAACCATCGTGGCCGTATGTCCCGAAAAGAACAGATCTTTTGTGATGGCTAGATTATCTCCATAGATGAACATTTCAGCGAGCGGATCATGTAAATCCACTAAGCCAATGGGCGGCTCTAAAGCGACTAAATAGATCGTTATAAAGCGAAAAGCTGTCTCCAAATTAAATGCCCAGGCAAACCAAAGGAATTTTTTGGGCTTATGTAATAAGCGATATAATAGGTAAATAACCGATAAATAGATGATCCCAAAAATCAAGTAGGAAACATTTAGAGCAGGAATTGCGTTAAGTAATGGATCGTTCCACTGAACGCCTTCTCTGAGTTGGATCCATTGGAAATAATTATCCGCCTTGATTGGAAAGATAGAGAATACGGCCAAAGCTCCAACGAATTGTAGGGCGAAGGTTCGATTTTTAAAGGCGGCTTTCCAGGATTGTTTCAAGTTTGAATGAAAATTAGGTAATTTAGGAAGCGAAATTAGTGCTAAAAAATAAAATAAGATGAAAAAGATCTCAAAAATTACAGTTATTGTGTTGAGCATCATCACGAGCGCTTTTCATTTTTCTTGTGGCAGTGCCACAGAAGCAAATGCAAACAAGAAGAGTAAACAGACAAATAATATGGATCAGAAATTAGAGAAAATAACTTTTGGAGCAGGATGCTTTTGGTGCGTGGAGGCCGTTTTTCAGCGTGTGAAAGGAGTGAAAGCAGTTAGCTCAGGTTATATGGGGGGAAAAATGAAGAATCCGACCTACCGTGAAGTTTGTTCTGGTTTAACGGGTCATGCAGAAGTTTGTCAATTAAGTTATGATCCTAAGGAAGTGAGTGTGGCTACTTTGCTGGAGATTTTTTGGCAAACACATGATCCCACTACGTTGAATAGACAAGGAGCAGATACGGGAACGCAATACCGTAGCGCGGTGTTTTTCCATACGCCTGAGCAGCAAAAGGAGGCGGATGCCTGGAAGCAAAAATTGAATGATTCACATGTTTTCCCAAATCCCATCGTGACGGAGATTACTCCGGCATCGGAGTTCTATGTGGCAGAAGACTACCACCAGAATTATTTCAATGAGAATGGGTCGGAGCCTTATTGCCAGATCGTTATTAAGCCTAAAATGGACAAGTTTCTAAAGGCCTTTAAATCAAAATTAAATTAATCAAAATTAAATTAGAATCCCCCCTTGTCGTAGAAACTACGTCGGCGGGAAAGTTTTAAATCCTGCAAAAGGGTTGATTTAACCCGGAGATCGAAGGAATAATTACTCGCGCGGCCATAGAATGGGCTCGCAATCGGAGTCCAGTTGAAATTCATTTCCCAGCAATGCAGGTCGCGGTGCACGGACATATTCGTATAAGTCAGGCCTTTGTATTTAAAGTCAAAACCGGAGGTCACGGAGAATTTCCATTTCTCGGAAAGACTTAGGTCCCCTTGGAAGCTAAGTCCACTGATGTTTTGGGGTGAAGCTAATCCGGTCTTATTCATACTATACTGGTAAGAGAAAGAGAAATTCCAAGGCACATTCCAGTCGACATAGTCGTCCAGATTTCGGTTAATTTGGTTTATTTGTGCCTCGCTGGCATTTTTATTTTCTTTTGGCTTAGGCTTTCCTGCTGAGAAACGTCGACCGATGGAGAAGTTAAAACCTTGTAAACGGGCTAATCCAGCCCCTTGGCTGAACATGTAGTCAGGCGTTCTGCGTCCAATATCGAAAAATAAAGGATCAGCCACATAGAGATAAGGATCGAAACTTCCACCCATATTGATGTCAAATTCTTTCACACGGGAGGCGAGGTTAAAGCCGATATTGGAAAGTGCGTATTCTTTAGCAAGCATATTATAACTACCGTTCAAACCGAAATTATCCAATATCCGTACCTTTTCTGTTAGCACACTAGCGGTGTCTGACTTTGTTTTTAACTTCGCTTCTAACGTATTTTGGATACCAAAAGAAATCGCCCCCGAGGCACCCCCATAACTCATCGTACGTGGATCAAAAGTGCTGATTCGGCGAATATCACCTATTTGCTCCTTGCCATCTGTATTGATGAATTTGCGGTTATTGATACGCACATCTTGGAAAAACCCAAAACTTGGATCAGAGTTGTCAGGCGTATAGCTTAAACTAACGGATGGAACTAAGGTATGACGAATGGCCTCTAAACGACCCTTTTTGAAGCGTAATGTCCCAAATAAACGCGTATTCATGCTTGCCGAAAAGGCAATCTGCGAATTGAATTTAGGTAAACCTCCCACGGTATCGATGCGGACTGTCGAATCAGCAGGGACATACGTGTATTTATAGGATCTTGTATACATATTACCAGACCAAGAAACGCCCGGAGTCAAGTTGATATGCTTCGTTAACTTCAGGTTAGGCAGTGCTAAAGGAATGCTGTAATTAAATTTTGTTTGGGCCTTCTCCCAAAGAATCGGAAGTGTACTCGCATCCACCGGAATCACTCCTGCCGGCACATCGTCAGCTCCCGTGGGAATAAAGGGCCTTTGAATAGTTCCTCTAAGTGAATTGGATGAACGCGGATAGACGTCGAATTCGTAACGCGTATAAGGATCGCCTATTTGGTTTGTCATTGAAATACCTCCAGAAAAATCTAAACCCACCCGAAATTGATCAATGAATCGATCCCCTAAAGAGTTTTTCTTTTTAAAGGGTTGTATTTGGTTAAGGCCAAAGTTAAAATCCGTTCCCGCATCGAAAACTCGAGTACTTGTATTTTGATTGATTCTGAGGTTAATGCTGGTGCGGACTGTCTGTCCAAAATTACGGGAATACTGAACCGATGAACCGATCGTATTCGATAAATATTGTTGTGTATTAAAGGAATTATATTGATTATATGAATTGGAGGCGATGTTCACGGAAGCCGAGAAACTCGAATTTCCGGAGCTTCGCGGCGAATGTGACCATTGTAAGGCAAAGTCGGTTCGCTTTGAAGGGGCGAATTCATCTCCATTTGTATTACGGTTGAGTGCTAAATTAAAGCTTCCGGTATAGCGGTAACGCTTATTATATTGTGAATTGGCGCCTAAGCCCCAGCCACCTTTGGAGTATATTTGGCCTGTAAAACGGATGCCAATATTTTCACTAGCTGCCCAATAATAGCCACCCTCCCGTAAATAGAACCCTCGGCCATTCGGCTCTTCGCCATAAGTGGGCATAATAATACCTGATTTCCCGGCTTCTTTCGGTTGGGAATAGGGAAAAAAGCCAAAAGGTAAGCCAATGGGTAAAGGAATATCATTTAATTCAAAGTGAAAGGGGCCGGAGATGATCTCTTTTTTGCCCACCACTTTGATCTTACTTGCCTTTATGTGGAAGTGTGGATGTGTTAAATTACAGGTGGTATAGATGGCATTTCGGATATACAGATTTTCCTCTTCATCTTTTTTGACATTCTTGCCTTGTACAAATCCTTCTCCTTGCTGTGTGACAATCCCTTTAATGATCGCCCGCTTTGTCTTGAAATTATAGCGTATTTCGTCCGAATCGTATTTATCACTTCCCTGCAGAAATACGGGAAGTCCGATCATTTTTTTAGTCAGCGTATCCTTAGTTCCGATCGCGTAGACCTCATTTTTCGCCCAATCGAGACGTATGTAATTAGCTTCGAGAGAGATTTCGCCGTATTTGACTTTGGCCCCTCCATATAGATTTACTACTTGTGCATCTGCGTCTAAGATTGTAGAGTCTACGGCAGAATAGTAAACCGTGGTCTGCAAATCTGCAGCTGTGTCTTTCGGGATGGATTTACGTAAAGTATCCGTCGAAATTACCCGCTGTGCTTTCGCTTCTGAAAGAGAAGAAAAAAGGAGCAGCAGGGTAATAAAAAGGTAATATGTGGATTTCTTTACCAAATGGAATTTAAAAATTATATTTGTAAAATAGATACAAGCCTACAAAATTACATCTTTGCTTGTTATCAACGTGTAACAATTAGAAAATAATGTTTAATCAGATAAAATCTATCGGTTTATTTTTCTCGCTGGGTTTATTGCTGACAGCATGGACGCCTAGCGGCATTCAGAAAACGGATAGTAAGAATAAAATCAAAGTGGTTTGCTTAGATGCTGGCCATGGAGGTAAAGATCCGGGATGTTTAGGTCCTAAAGGTTCACATGAAGGAATTGTAACCTTGCATATTATTCAAGAGTTAGGGAGGAAGCTAAAAGCAGCTCATCCGGATTTGAAGATTATTTATACGCGTGATACGGATACATTTATTGAATTGAACGAACGAGCGAATATTGCTAATCGAAATAAAGCGGATCTTTTCATTTCGGTACATTGCAATGCGGCGGCGAATAAAAATGCGTATGGAACGGAAACGTATACCATGGGTTTGCATAAAACGGATGGTAATTTAAACGTAGCGAAGCGAGAGAACTCCGTTATCTTGCAGGAGAAGGATTACCAAAAGACCTATGATGGTTTTGATCCGAACTCACCGCTAGCGCATATTATGATGGCTAATTACCAAAGTGCTTTTATGGCGAGCTCGGTAAAATTCGCTTCGAAAGTGGAAGAACAGTTTACGAAGACCTATCAACGTAAGAGTTTTGGCGTGAAGCAGGCCGGGTTTTTAGTTATCTGGCGAACGGCGATGCCCAGCGTTCTCGTAGAAACGGGATTTTTAACGAACCCGGAGGAGGAGAATTATTTAGCCTCCTCAACGGGGCAAGCAGAGGTAGCAACGGCAATTGCCACTGCTTTTAAAGCCTATAAAGAAGAAATCGAAAAATAGAAACGATGTTCAAAAGCAATGAATTGAAAGTAGGGTTTCTGGCATTATTAGCCTTTTTAATCCTTTATTTCGGATTTAATTTTCTGAAAGGGAATGATATATTTTCATCGGCTCGTATCTATTATGTAGAATACGAGAATGTAGATGGCTTGATGGTTTCTAATCAAGTGATGGTAAACGGGATTGAAGTAGGAAAGGTGAAGAAAGTGGAAATACAACCCACTAAGTCCAATAAGATTTTAGTTACTCTTCGCCTCAGCCAAGACATGGTGATTCCTGATAAAACGGTTGCGGTTCTTTCCGATGGAGCGCTTTTAGGCGGTAAAATAATTCGCTTACGTTTAGAGGGTAAGGGTAATTTAGCCGAGGATTCATTCTTAAAAGGGGAAACTGAGGTGGGCTTAACCACCTTATTAAAAGAACGTGCGATTCCTGTGATTGCTAATGCCGATTCACTTTTAGTTTCCTTTCGTCAAATATCTACTAAGTTTGACAATACAGGAACCTACCTGAATACCTTATTGAAAACATCGAATGAAACGGTGTCGAATCTGAATGGATCGGTGAATGGCATTGTAGCTGATAATCGGGCGAATATTGCTCAGATTTCTGCCAATATGAAGACTTTGTCAACAGACTTAATTGAAACCGAGAAGCAATTGCGTCCCTTATTAACGAAGTTCAATTCGGTGGCTGATTCGTTACAAGCACTAAGGTTAGGTAAGACTTTGAAAGAAGTCGATGCTGCGGTCATTTCGCTCAAGAAGATTGTGCAAGGTTTAGAGCGTGGTGAAGGCACAGCGGGTAAATTGATTAAGAATGATAGCCTATATGTAGGTTTAAATAAAACACTTGTTGATCTAGATAAGCTATTGCTTGACTTCAGATTACAGCCGAAACGGTATATTGGTATTTCCGTTTTTGGCAAGAAAAATACCCCTCCTTCTAATTAATCTATGTCTACGATTCAAGTGAAAATTACAGCTAGTCCTGAGCTGTCTGATATTTTAGTCGCTGAACTGGGCGAAATTCAATTCGATATTTTCGAAGATGCTGATACGGGGGTAATTGCCTATTGCCCTGAAGTGGATTTTTCTGTGGAGGCTCTAGCGGAGATTATGTCCCGCTATGGTTTAGAAACTTACGAAACTAATCGAATCGAGAAGCAAAACTGGAATGAGGTGTGGGAAAGTAATTATGATCCTATTCGAATCGAAAATTTAGTACTGATTCGGGCTAGCTTTCATCCCTCGGAGCCTGGTTTTCAAATCGAGATAGTTATTAATCCCAAAATGTCTTTTGGAACTGGTCACCATGAAACGACTTCGCTGATGGCGAAGGCTTTGTTCGATGTGGATATAACGGATAAAAGTGTTTTAGATGCAGGAACGGGTACGGGTCTATTGGCTTTTGTGGCAAAGAAACGTGGTGCGGGATTCGTGCGTGGCTTTGATATCGACGAATGGTCAGTAGAGAATTCTATCGAAAATGCTGGCTTAAATGCTTGTGAAGAGATTCCTTTCGTGCTGGGAACTATCCTTGAAGAGGATGAGACCGCGTATGATGTGTTGTTAGCTAACATTAATCGAAATATCTTACTAGCTGAAATGGCGGAGTATGCTGCGCGTATTAAGCCAGGTGGCCTACTTTTCTTGAGTGGTTTCTATACCGAAGACATTCCACTTTTATTGGAATCCGCTGAAAAGCAGCAACTTAATTTAATTTCTCAATCATCAAAAAACAACTGGGCTTGCTTGCAATTGAGAAAAAAACCTTAATTTTAAAGGTTTGACTCTTGTAATCCGGAAAATCGGATGTTTTTAAAATGAAAATCGCTCCTAACAAACCTTTTTAAGGTTGTTTATTCTTTATTGTCTCACGAATGCCTCGGGTACTTATTCGAAGTCTTTGTGGTGCAATTAAATGAAAAGGGTGCTTTGACTTGGGAGTATCAAACGCTTACTTCTCGGAATTTCCATGAATTTGAAAATTCGCTTGATGAGCGCGATCGTACCGCGGTAGGTTTGATTGAGAGCATGAAACCGATGGCAGTTTACGAGAAGTTTAATAGCTCGAAGCGGAAGACGGTGGAGGAATTCTTTTTGAAGACGTTTGACGCGGAAAAAGGAGAAAAGGAAATTCAAGAGGCCGTGATGTCGGTAATTGAGAAGAAGAGGGGTCAGGTTTTTGGACTTATTTGTCCTGATAAGACACTTTTCATCATGGGAAATGATGGAAATCCGATGCGTCAAGCCGTACAAATCGAAGCGGAGGCCGTAGATGTATTATTCCATTTTATGCGGAATGAAGAGAATACACACTATTTCCCTACGCTAAAATACCTAGGCAATAAATTAGAGTTCCAATACAAGGACGCGGTCGTTTTATGCGACGAGCCGGCTTGGATGCTGATGAACCAGAAGTTATATCACTTCAATCCAGAATTAGAGGGCAAGAAATTACGTCCCTTTCTAAATAAAAAATTCGTAGCCATCCCGAAGAATATGGAGGAAGATTACTTCCGAAAGTTCGTGAAGGCAATGGTGGCTCGCTATCCCGTGTACGCGAAAGGTTTTGAGATTACAAATACCGAAAAGCCTGTTCAATTCTTGCTTTCTTATGGGCCCACTGCGCCTAAACTAGAGGAAGAAGAGACTTTGAAAAAGAAGGCTGCCTTAGAAGCGGCTGATCGTTGGAATTTCGTGTTGTCCTTTCAATATGGCAATAATCGATTCCCATGGGATGGATTGTCGTCAGACGCGAATGTACTCTTTGAAAAGAAAGGGGACAGCTATGCTTTCCAAAAAATTATGCGTTCGCATGTGAAGGAAAAAAGAGCTTTCCAGCTTTTGAAAACCTTAGGGTTAAAGATGGAAAATGATGGCCGTGCTTCCATGCAACGTGGAGAGGCCGTTCAATGGTTAACTTCAAGCAAAGAAGCACTCGATCAAGCAGGTTTTGTAGTTCAGTTTAAAGGGGATGGGCAAGCCCCACGTTATTTCCTCGGAAAGCCAGAAATCAATATTCGTATTGGTGAAAAATTGGATTGGTTTGATATTCAGGCGGTGATTTCTTTTGGGGAGTTCTTAATTCCCTTCTTGAAAATCCGTCAGCTAATTCTCCAAAAGAAGAAAGAATTTCATCTGCCAGATGGTTCTATCGCGATGATTCCGGATAATTGGTTCCATGATTACCAAGATTTATTCTATTTCTCAGAGACACGTCCCGGGGAAGAGGGCGTTTTCTTGCGTCGTCAGCATTACCAGTTGGTGCAGGAATGGGAGAATCAAGACCTAGTGAAGACGGCTTTACGCGCTAAAACGGTGAGTGATTTAGCACTTGAAGCAAAAGAATACCCTCTACCTAAGAACTTTAAAGGAACCTTACGTCCGTACCAATTAGATGGTTATCGCTGGATGCGCACGCGTCAGGCGGCGGGTTTAGGGGCCTGTTTGGCGGATGATATGGGTTTGGGTAAAACGGTTCAGACACTTTGCTTGTTGCAGAGTCTGAAGGAACAAGGGGAGACCTTGCCTACTTTACTTGTGATGCCTACCTCCTTGTTATATAACTGGGAGATGGAGGCTAAGAAATTTACGCCTCAACTACGTGTTTTAGTCTATAGTGGACCTCAAAGGGAGAAGCTGCAGGCTCAGATCGGTAAAGTTGATTTACTTCTTTGCTCTTTTGGAATGGTGCGATCTGACATTGAATGGTTCGAAAAGCAAGCCTTTTCGTATGTCATTTTAGATGAGTCGCAGGCGATAAAGAATCCTTTGGCGAATATTACCAAAGCCGTTCAAAAACTAAATGCTAAATTCCGTCTCGTCATGACGGGAACTCCGCTAGAAAATTCGACGATGGATCTTTGGTCCCAAATGAATTTTGTTAACACCGGCTTACTCGGAACGCAGCGCTATTTTAAAGATCACTTCCAATTGCCTATCGAAAAGAAGGCGGATATGGAGAAGAAAAAACGTCTATACTTCCTAATTAAGCCCTATTTATTACGTCGCGAGAAGCGTCAAGTGGCCGCTGATTTACCTGAGAAAATGGAATCGGTGACATATTGCTCAATGACAGAGGAGCAGGAGCGACTGTACGATAAGACGAAATCATTCTATCGAGATGTATTATTGAAGCAGATTAAGGATGAGGGTTTACAGAAATCTCGATTCTCCGTATTGCAAGGTCTGACGAAATTGCGCCAGCTCGCGAATCATCCATCGCTTTGCGAGGAGGGCTATACAGGTGATTCTGGTAAGATGGAAGCTGTTTTAGAGAAATTAGAAACGGTATTAGAGCAGCATCACAAAGTGTTGATCTTTAGTCAATTTGTGCAGCACCTGAACTTGATTAAAAAGGCTTTAGATGAGCGCGGTATTGCTTACGCCTATTTAGATGGTAGTACGCTTGACCGGAAGGGCCAGGTGGAGAGTTTCCAAAAAGACGATGGTCAATCGGTCTTCCTTATATCCTTGAAAGCGGGTGGGGTAGGCTTGAACTTGACAGCGGCTGATTACGTTTTCTTATTAGACCCGTGGTGGAATCCAGCGGCAGAAGCTCAGGCCATAGACCGGGCACACCGAATCGGCCAAAAGAAAACGGTATTTACCTATAAATTCATTTCGAAAGAAACAGTGGAAGAGAAAATTCTAGCCTTGCAGCAACGCAAGAAGGATTTAGCCTCCGAATTAGTCACGTCAGACGAGAGTATCTTACGCGCCTTGAGCGAGGACGAGGTACTCGATTTATTAAGCTAAAATCTTAACGAGAATGTTTTTAGCCACTTCATGACTGATGAAGATGGGCTCTGCGTCATTAATGGAGACGAAAATAGATCGATCAAATTCATTTATCTCCTTAATATCTAGTTTTGCTCCCAGACTCAAATGCAGCTTTGTTAGCAATTGTAAGAATACCGCTGAATCTTGCGCTACTCCCATTAATTTACAGGTTTTATTTGCCTTGATTTCGGATAAGTGAGAATAGGCTAATTCTGGTAAAACGCCTTCTTTGTTCGGAATAGGGTCACCATGCGGATCGGTTTTAGGGAATCCGAGGTACTCATCTAATTTGTTGACTAAATCATCGGATTCGATGTGCTCTAATTGTTCCGCGATTTCATGCACTTCATCCCAGTTAAAGCCCATTTTATCGACTAAGAATACTTCCCAAAGACGGTGCTTCCGCACGATAGATAGGGCGATTTTTTCTCCCGCAGGACTCAAGCGTACACCTTGGTATTTCTGGTAATTCACCCAACCCTTTTCGGCTAATTTGCGTAACATATCCGTAACGGAGGCTGCTTTCGTTTGCATTAGCTCCGCAACGGCATTCGTCGAAATGTCTTCAGATGTTGCTTCTGAGAGACGGTGAATAACCTTTAGGTAGTTTTCTTCTGTAAATGAAATTGCCATAGAGCAAATATAGTAAATTAAATTTTTAGGTTAATCTAAAAAATATTTTTAAATTTGTTAAAATTTTAATTATGTCGAGTCCTTGGCGTTCTAGTCCTAAAATGAAATCCCTCTCCGAAGTGTTTGGGACAATACCTGTACCCACGGGGCAGGGTTTCTGGAAGAATTTGCGCGCCTTTATGGGTCCTGGTTTTTTAGTCGCAGTAGGCTATATGGATCCAGGAAACTGGGCAACTGATTTAGCTGGTGGCGCTTCGTTCGGCTATACTCTCCTTTCGGTTATACTTGTTTCTAGCATCTTTGCCATCATTTTACAACACTTAGCCTTAAAACTAGGGGTGGCCTCAGGTCGTGATTTAGCGCAAGCCTGCGGGGATGCTTTTTCGAAGCCGGTCGCCATCTTTTTATGGTTCGTCTGTGAAATAGCCATTGCCGCTTGTGATTTAGCAGAGGTGATCGGATCGGCTTTAGCCTTGCAATTGCTTTTTGGGATTCCGATTCTGGCTGGAATTGTGATCACGATATTAGACGTCTTTTTGATTCTCTATTTCCAAAACAAAGGCTTCAAGGTCATTGAATCCATCGTTTTGTCCTTACTCATTGTCATCGTCTGTTGCTTTACTTACGAACTATTTATTTCGCAGCCTTCCATGTCGGGCATCATGGCCGGTCTTGTTCCGCAACCATCCGTCGTGATGAACCCGAGTCAACTGTATGTGGCGATTGGAATTTTAGGGGCTACGGTGATGCCACATAATCTCTATTTGCATTCGAGTATCGTGCAGACCCGTGCCATTAAAGATACAGAGGAGGATAAAGAAAAGGCCATTAAATTCGCCACCTGGGACTCAACTCTATCACTTGGATTAGCCTTTTTTATTAATGCGGGGATATTAATTTTAGCCGCAGCTGCCTTTCATGGAAATAATCTACAGCATGTGGCAGATATTCGGGATGCCTATCAATTATTAGATCCGGTTTTAGGGAGTAAATTAGCCAGTATATTGTTTGCAGTGGCCCTATTAGCGTCGGGTCAAAATGCTACTTTAACGGGGACATTAGCTGGCCAAATCGTCATGGAGGGTTTCCTCGATTTACGGATTACTCCTTGGCTTCGCCGCCTTATTACTCGCTTGATCGCGATTATTCCTGCCTTTTTTATCACGTGGATTTACGGAGAATCGAAGATAGGG